>JAZUHA010000332.1:0-10009 GCA_045641485.1 Acutalibacteraceae bacterium | reverse complement strand
CCGATATTTCCGCTATGATGCAAACAAGGCGTGTAAGCCGTCCTGCGGCTCACACACCCTGTATCCACTTTGTTTTTTATACCATTCTTTGGACTTTACACAAAATTTGAAAAACTACCTCAAAACCGTCTTTTTGTTTATTTGAAGTTGATTTGTTTTTTTATTCAAAATATGAATTTAATATTTCTTCTGCTTTTTCTTTTACTTTGTCTGCGAGATTAACGGGGGAGACGACCTTTATTTTTTTGCCGAATTGCAAAATCCAGCCTACAAGCCCATCGCTTACGGCGATATCGGTTTTTATGTAAAAATGTTCGTCGTCGCTTTTGCGGAGTTTAACTTTATCTCCGAATTTATCAAGTATCTCTTCGAGAATACCGTTATCGCATTCAAGTTCAACAGGCTCCGGTTCACCGGAATACATATTGAAAAGTTTTGAAGAATAATCAGCCGAGTCAAATTTGCTTTCATAATCGGAAACTTCGGAAAAATGCCTTGCGGGAAGTTCCGTAAGATTTACATTTTTAATTCTGTCTATACGGAGATTCATAAGGTTATCGTACTTTTCGTTGTTGCACACAAGGTAGTAGTGGTCGGCTGACCATATAAGTGCGTAGGGTGAAACAAGAAAAACTTTTTCCTCCCGTGAAGCGGTAAATTCGTCCGTGAGTTTTCGGCGTGTGTATTTAAAAGTGACTTTAACTTTTTTGTTTATGGCATCGTCAAGCGTGTTTATATTGTAAAAAATTTCTTCGTTTTTGCATTTCGGGCGGTTGTCAACATAAACCTGCCTGTGGAGTTTTTTCTGCTGATAAACACTTGTAAAACCTTCGATTTTTTTCACAAGCTGTTTTGTCTTGTTCGGAGAGATAAAGTCTGCCGCCTGAACGGCATCAAGCAAAAGCCTTATCTCCGCAAGTTCAAACTGCCGTGAGCCGACAAAAAAGCCTTTGCTGTTGTTTTGCGCATTAACAATGATGTCCATGCCGTATTCGTTTAATACGGCAATATCTGTGTATATTGATTTTCTTTCAGCCAAAATTCCTTTTTCGCTTAATAAATCGCATATTTTATAAGAACTTAGCGGGTGATTTTCGTCTGTCTGTCCGTTAAGAATATCCGAAAGATACAGTAATTTGAGTTTGGTTTTGCTTTCGTTTGCCATAATATCACGCTCCTTTCTACATTTTACGATATTTATACCGTTTTGTAAATAAGATATATTAAGAAATTAAATACACCGCACTTGTTTATTTTGTAAAAATGTGGTAAGATAAAGCAGTAAAATTACTTTTTGCAGAGTGATATAAATGAACGAAGATAACAGAACGGTAGAATATTACAGAACTTATGCCGAAATAAACCTCAATGCAATAGAGAGTAATATCCGTGAAATAAAAAAGAAATTGAAACCCGGAGTATTAAGCCTTGCCGTAGTAAAAGCCGATGCATACGGCCACGGAGCCAAAGGCGTTGCTCTCGATATTCAGGACAGTGTTGATTATTTCGGTATAGCGGAACTCGGTGAAGCGCTTGAACTTCGTGAGGCGGGTGTAAAGAAGCCCATACTCATTCTTTCGTATACTTCGCCTTATCAGTATGAAAATCTTGTGAAAAACGAACTTACACAAACGATTTTTAACTATGAAGATGCTGTTGCCATTTCACAGGCGGCGGTAAACTTAAATATGATTGCAAGAGTTCATATTGCGGTAGATACCGGTATGTCACGAATAGGTTTTTTCTGTAATAAAGAAAGTGCCGAAACGGTGAAAAAGATAAATGATTTACCGAATGTTTATATTGAAGGTATATTCAGCCATTTTGCGTGTGCCGATATGCCGGATACTTCGGTTACGGAAAAGCAACTTAAAGTTTATAAAGAATTCATCGGTATGCTTGAGGAAAAGGGGATAGATATTCCCTTAAAGCATATATGCAACAGTGCCGGAACACTCACTCTCGGCGATACTTTTTCAATGGTGCGGCTCGGAATAATTATGTACGGTCTTTATCCCGATGACTGTGTAAATGACGGCAGTGTAAATTTAACACCGGCTATGCGCATAGTAAGCCATGTTATACATATAAAGGAAGTGCCCGAGGGCAGCGGAGTTAGTTATGGTCATACTTATTTCACAAAAAGAAAAACACGCATAGCAACCGTTTGCATAGGCTATGCCGACGGGTATTCCCGTTCTCTTTCAAATAAAGGCAGAGTTATTATAAACGGTCAGTTTGCGCCGGTTATCGGCAGGGTGTGTATGGACCAGCTTATGGTAGATGTTACGGACCTTGACGGTGTAAATGTCGGAGATGAAGTAACGCTTCTCGGCTCGCAGGGCGGTAAAACAATAACGCCTGAAGAACTTGCGAAACTTACCGATACAATAAATTATGAGGTTGTATGTCAGTTTCAGAAGCGTGTTGTTATAATACATTATAAAAACGGAAAACCCGTTGATTGAGGTAAATATGAAAATAAAAGCTGTTGAAGCGGCAAAGCTTCTTTTAAAGTTTATTTATTTTTTTATGAAACTTTTACCGCAAAAAAACAGGATTGTAATGCTTTCCCGTGAAACAGATACAATACCCGTGGATTTTGTGCTGTTAAAAGAAGAACTTAATAAACAAATTCCCGAATATGATATTAAAGTGTACTGTGAACTTCTTTCGAGTAAAAATGTTTCCGTTGTTAAAGTTGCTTTAAACACCTTAAAAAGTATGCTTCTTCTGGCAACATCAAAACTCTGTATTATTGATACATACAGTTTGCCCGTATGCGTTTTAAAACATAAAGAGAATTTAAAGGTGTTACAGATATGGCACGCTCTCGGCGGTATCAAAATTTCAGGCTATGCCACTCTCGATAAACCGGGCGGTCATTCCTCGGAACTTGCAAAAGCGCTTTGTATGCACAAAAATTACGATTATATTTTTTCCGCTTCCGAAAAAACAAGTGAACTTTACAGAATTACATTCGGTTGCGATAAAAATAAAATATATAAACTCGGTATGCCCCGTATAGATTATATCCTTGACGGCGGAAGCCTTAAAAAAGAAAATATTCAAAAAATAAAAAATAAATATCCCGTGCTGTCGAACGGTAAAAAGAATATTCTTTATGCACCCACATTCCGAGAAAATTCACCTGCCGACCTTTCGGAAATTCTCAAAACGGTTGATTTTAATAAATATAACCTTGTTGTTAAAATTCATGATGTTGATAAATTCAGAACTTTACCCGAAAACGTTGTGAATGTAAATGAAAAATTGTTTGACTTATTTCCGTTTGCGGAGTATAATATAACGGATTATTCGGCGGCTTCCGTAGAAGCATCGCTTTCGGGCAAACAACTTTTCTTTTATACATACGATATAGACGAATATTTAAAAGAACGCGGACTTTTCGTAAATCCGTTAAAAGAATATCCCGGAATTTCTTCAAAGAGTTTTTCCGAAATATACGGTATAATCGAAAACGGTAATTATGATTATTCATCGCTTGAGCGCTTTAAAAATACATTTGTGCAAACGGCGGATACAAAAAATACAGAGCGTATAGTTAAAAAAATACAGGAGATTTTAAAATGAAAACAATAGTTGAGTATTTTAAAATTTTGATTTTAAATCTTAAAGAACATTATGAAAACCGCAGTCAGGTTTTAAGACTTTCGGTTGCCGACCTTAAAAAGACATATCACGGTGCGGCTCTCGGTTGGGCTTGGGCTATTATAAAGCCCGTTGTTACCGTTTTTGTTTATTGGTTTGCAATAGAAATCGGTCTTAAAAAGGGCGGCGATATAAACGGTTATCCGTATGTATTGTGGCTCATAGCCGGTATGCTGCCGTGGTTTTTTATGAGCGAAGCGATAACGGGCGGTACCGACTGCATACGCCGTTACAGTTATCTTGTAACAAAGATGAAATACCCGATAATGACAATACCGACATTTACAAACCTTTCCAAACTTTTTGTTAATCTTTTGCTTACCGTGATTGTAATAATCATCTTCTGGGTAAACGGCTATCCTCCTACGATATACCTTATTCAGCTTCCCGTATATATTTTCCTTATGTTTATGTTCTTTAATGCGTGGGCGTTATTTGCGGGTATGGTAAGTGCCATAGGCAAGGATTTTTCAAACCTTGTAAAATCTCTTACCGTTGCAATATTCTGGCTTTCGGGTGTGCTTTGGGATGTCAACAATGTTGCCGATAATAAAATGCTTACAAGATTTTTAATGTGCAATCCCGTAACATTTATAAGTTACGGTTTCCGTAACTGCTTTGTAAACGGAGTATGGTTTTTTGAACAGAGCAAAAGACTTATGTATTTTGCGATTATTTATGCGGTACTTGTTATTCTTTCTTTTTGGGCTTATAAAAAACTCCGAAAAGAAATCCCCGATGTTCTTTAATTCAGGTGGTGAACTAAATGGAAGAAGTTGTAATCAGTTTTAAAAATGTGAGTAAAGTATATAAACTTTACAGCAGTACAAGGGCAAGGCTTTTGGGAATTTTCATAAAAAAAACTCCGCATAAAAAGAAAAAAGCCGTAGATAATGTTTCCTTTGATATTAAAAGGGGCGAGTCCGTTGCGCTGTTCGGCAAAAACGGTGCCGGAAAATCAACTATATTAAAACTCATTACCGAGGTTGCTTTCCCCACAAGCGGAGAGATTAAGGTAAAGGGCAGAGTAAGCGCTCTTCTGGAACTTACAAGCGGTTTTGATATGGAGTTTACCGGGCGTGAAAACATCTTTTTAAAAGGTCACATTCTCGGTCTTAAAGATGAGGAAATTAAAGCGCTTGAAGAACAGATTATAGAATTTGCCGAACTCAGTGACTACATAGACCAGCCCGTAAGAACTTATTCAAGCGGTATGAAAGCCCGTCTCGGCTTTGCCATAAATGTAAATATTTCACCCGAAATACTTATAGTAGATGAGGCGTTGAGCGTAGGCGATGCCGCATTTAAAAATAAGTGCATAAAGAAAATAAGCAGTATTATCGAAAAAGATAATGTAACGCTTCTGTTTGTTACTCATCAGGCGGCGGTTGCCGAGGAGTTCTGTAAACGGGGTATCGTTATGAAAAGCGGTAAAATAGTCTTTGACGGCGATGTTCACGAGGCTTCGGTATTTTATGATAATATGAATAAAAAGAAGAAATAGTTTTTAGATTTCAGCATTTGGTTTTTAGCCTGAATATACTGAAGTTTATTCGTTCATATTTATTTTTTTCGGTTTAATTGAATATTTGAAATGTAAAAAATCGGGTTATCGTTTGATTTTAACAGAACGATAAACCGATTTGTTTGTGTTATTTATTCAGTTTTATACAAAAAGTAAATATGAAAAGATATTTTTTAATCAATCCGGGCTAAAAACTAAATGCTGAAAACTGAAAACTCAATTACTTTTCCTGCGTATAGCCTTACCTATTTCAAATACGGGGATTGTGGAAAGAGCAAGACCGAAGGAAATAAGGAGTTCTTTAAGCTGGAATGTGCCGGGCTCAATACCGAATACGGAGCAAAGACCGGGGATATATATTGCTCCGAGTGTAAGTGTTGTGGTAACAAAGAATGCACCTACGAGCCACCAGTTGATATTTTTAAGCATATGCTTTGAGAAAAGTGAACCGAGACGGGAACGCATATTCATAGCACAGAACATCTCCGCAAAGTTAACCGTAAGGAATGCCATAGCCATAGCATTTACACATTCAACATTTGTACCTGTACCGATAAATTTCCAGGTACCTTCTTCAAGGAAAAATCCGATAGCATAAGCGGCAATTTCGATTATTGCAAGATAAATTCCCTGCCATACCATGTCAAGACCTGCACCGTTAGAGAAGATACCGTCTGTTGTTGCACGGGGCTTACGTTTCATAAGATTGCCTTCTGCTTTTTCCATACCGAGAGCAAGACCGGGGAGAGAGTCGGTAACCATGTTAACCCAAAGAAGGTGAACGGCACCGAGAATGTTGAAGTTGAGAATCGAAGCTATAAACATTATAAGAACTTCGGAAAGGTTTGTGGAAAGCTGGAACTGAAGAACTTTAAGAACGTTGTCGTAAATCTTTCTGCCTTCCTCAACTGCGTTTACAATAGTTGCAAAGTTGTCGTCTGCAAGAACCATATCCGCAACGCCTTTTGTAACATCCGTACCGGTGATACCCATACCGATACCTATGTCGGAAGCCTTTATTGACGGAGCATCGTTAACACCGTCGCCGGTCATGGCTGTTACCATTCCTCTTGCTTTCCAGGCTTTAACTATTCTTGTTTTGTGTTCGGGCTGAACACGTGCATAAACAGAATATTTTGTAACTTCTTCCACAAGTTCTTCGTCTGTAAATTTGTCAAGGTCGGCACCGAGACAAGCTTCGGAAGCATCGGTAATAATGCCGAGTTCTCTGCCTATGGCAACAGCCGTGTCCTTGTGGTCGCCGGTAATCATAACGGGGCGAATACCTGCACCTCTGCATTCCTCAATAGCAGCCTTAACTTCCGGACGAACGGGGTCAATCATACCCGTAAGACCGACGAAAATAAGATCGTTTTCAAGATTTGCGGGTTCAAAATCCGCAGGAACTTTGTCATACTTTTTCATAGCGCAGGCAAGCACACGCAAAGCCTTGTCCGCCATACGCTTGTTGTCTGCGGCGATTTTTGCGAGAAGTTCATCGGTCATGGGAACAACTTCGCCGTTTATCAAAGCATATTTGCAAAGTTTAAGTACAACATCGGGAGCGCCCTTTGTGTACTGAACGATACCGTCTTTTGTATCATGAACGGTAGACATCATCTTTCTGCCGGAGTCAAACGGTGCTTCGCCTACACGGGGGTTATTTTTAACAAGGTCGTTTTTGTTAAAGTTAAGGCTGTAGGCGTATGCTACAAGAGCGGCTTCCGTGGGTTCGCCCGTAACCTTGCCCGCTTCGTCGATTTCCGCATCACAGCAAAGTGCCATGGCGGTTGCAAGAAGTTCTTCGTTGTCACCGAAATGGTCAACAACTGTCATTTTATTCTGTGTTAAAGTACCTGTTTTATCGGAACAGATAATCTGAGTACAGCCGAGAGTTTCAACTGCCGTAAGTTTTCTTATGAGTGCCTGACGTTTACTCATTGCCGTAACGCCTATGGAAAGAATAATGGTTACAACTGCCGGTAAGCCTTCCGGTATAGCGGCAACGGCAAGAGCGACTGCCGAAATAAATACATCAAGAACTACATCAAATATTCCTGTGTCGGAAGCACCGCCGCCGAGGAAGATATTTTCTACGATACCCACTAAAAATACGAGTATGCTTATGCCGAGAACAAGTTTTGTTAAGAACTTTGAAAGTTCGCCCATCTTCTTCTGCAAAGGTGTCTGTTCGGCTTCTGCCTGTGAAAGGGCATCGGCTATTTTACCCATTTCGGTATCCATACCTACGCCTGTTACAACAACTTTACCTCTGCCGTAAACTATGGTCGAACCGCTGTATACCATATTTTTACGGTCGCCGAGAGCAACATCACCGCTTGAATCTTTGCACATAAGTACATCAATGATTTTTGTAACGGGAACGGACTCACCCGTTAATGCGGCTTCCTCCGCTTTCATGCTGTAAGATTCAAGAATACGGCAGTCTGCGGGAACTGCATCGCCTGCTTCAAGAAGAACAACATCACCTACAACAATGTCTTCGCTCTTAATCGTAACAACTTCGCCGTCTCTTAAAACTTTTGAGGTGGCGGCGGTCATTTGCTTGAGCGCTTCCATTGCGGCTTCGGCTTTGCTTTCCTATACAAGGCTCATTATTGTGTTGATGATAACAACAACAAGAATAACAAGAACATCGGCAAAGTCTGTAAGTGTGGGCTTTCCGCCTGCCTCAACAACTGCTACAACAGCCTGTATGGCGGCGGCAACAAGAAGCATAATGATCATCGGATCTGCAAGAGAACCGATAAACTTTTTAAAGAGACTGTCTTTTTCGGCTTCTTTAAGTTTGTTTTTGCCGTTTTTCTCAAGCCTTGAAGCGGCTTCTGCGGAAGTAAGACCGTTTTCGGTTGAGTTGACTTCCTTAAGTACGGCTTCGTTTTGTTCGAGATAGTACTTCATAAATTTACCTCACTTTTATTTTTTAAAAGGAATAACAAAACAAAAAAGACTTTTACCGCTTGGGTAAAAGTCTCACTCATTAAGGTAAGGGCGGGCAAAATGCCGTGATTGACGCCGTTTACCGCACTTTTGTGCGAGCTACTCCCTTTTGTTAAGGGAATTATAACTTATTTTTTTGCGATTGTAAAGATATTTTTTTATTTTGTTAAAAAAATATCATTTTTGATACAGTGTGTTTAAAAGATTTTGTCTATTTTGGGGCAATTACCGTGGGTTGAGTCTGTATTCCGTCAAGAGCATCGCATAAAGTTTCCTCAATAAGAGAAAATTCCGCAACCATTGAGCAGGGCTTATTTTTAAAATCATCCTGTCTGTAAGGTACAAAATATATATTTTTGTAATTCAGAAGAGTACCTATATTTTTGGCGGCATTTGAAAGCGCATCGTTTGTAGACGGCGCAATGATAAGCGGGCGTTTGTTTCTTAAATGAGCCTTTGCGGCAAGTGTAACCGCAGTATCGGTTATACCCTGCGAAAGTTTTGCAAGGGTGTTTCCCGTGCAGGGTGCAATAATAAGCGCATCAAGAAGTTTTTTCGGACCTATCGGCTCGGCTTCCGTTATGGTGTGTATTATTTCTTTACCCGTAATTGATTTGAATTTTTCGTGCCAGTACTCTGCACAGCCGAAACGGGTATCGAGGCTGTAGGCATTTTCCGACATAACGGGAACTATATCATAGCCTTTCTGTGAAAGATGCTCTATTTGTTCAAATACTTTTCCGAAAGTGCAAAAAGAACCGCAAAGAGCAAATCCTATGGTTTTCAAACAATCAGTCCTTTCTGTTTAAAAATAGGAAGAATTGTTTTACCGATAATTTCTCCGGCGGTTTTGGGCGAGGTCTTTCCGGGGAGTGACGGCGCATTTATTATTTTAAGACCGTTTTTCTTTGCCGCTTCAAAATCTATTCCGTAAGGCGGTGAAGCCACCTCCACAAGAACACAGTCGGGTTTCAGATTACTTAATTCGGTTTTTCCCATTACCGTTTCGGGAACGGTGTTTATTACGGCATCAAAGTCATATTTTATTGTTTTGAGATAGTCGAATTTTTCGGCATCAACGGAATTTGTAAAACATTCCGCCGCCGCTTTTTCACTGCGGCAAAATACTCTTACATCCGCATTCAGTGACTTAAGTGTATTTGCAATCGCTTTTCCGATTTTGCCGTAACCGAGAACGGCGCATTTCATATTGCGAACGGTAACGGGCAGTTCGTTTACAAGAATACCCAAAACACCCTCCGCTGTGGGAACGGCGTTGTATATTGCAAGTTCTTCCGAAGTGAAGTAATCGTAAAAATCAATGTTTTTTACGGCTAATTCTTCGGTAAAACATTTTGTTAATTTTCCTCCCGCAAAGAATTTTGTTTTATCCGAAAGTGATAATATATCCGATATTTTGATTTTCTCGTTAAAAAGCGGTGTGTTAAGCGTTATTCTGTCACGGGTAAAGGGCAGGGGAAGTATTATGCAGTCGGCATCTCCCATTGCTTCATTTAATGATTTAAAGCAATCTGTATCGGAAAAACCGTAATAGCATATATTCAAACCTTTGTTTTCAAGATATTCACCGAGATATAATGAACGCTCGTCTCCGCCGAGAATAAGAAATTTTTTATCCATAAATTCATTCCTCTCGGTTATATATATTCTTTTTACGGGATAGTGTTACTGCGTTTAGCGTTTCAGTTTTCAGTTTTCAGATAATATGTAATGACCTCGCAGTTGCAGTTTCGTGGATTTACCTGTATACTGTAATTGTAAAAAATAAAACAGTGAGGTAACAGGGATTACCGCATACAATTGGAGGTCATTATGAATAGTATACTATAT
>JAZUHA010000331.1:0-2851 GCA_045641485.1 Acutalibacteraceae bacterium | reverse complement strand
TTTACCGGGCTGTTGCGGTATTTTGTGTGCTGTTGTCTGCATTTGTGTCGCGGAAATTTTACAGGGTGATGCTCCTGCAGGGCAATTCCATGCTTCCCGCATACCGCAATATGCAGTTTACGGTACTTGATATTCACTCAAAAGAATATACATACGGCGATGTTATTGCATTTAAAACCGACTCCGTCAAAACGGCTGTAGTCAAAAGAATAGCGGCTTTGCCGGGAGACAGTGTTGTAATAACAGACGGTGTTCTTTATGTGAATCAAAAGGAGAGTACCGTTTATCCCGGAAAAAATCTTTTTGAGTTTTCCGGAATTGCCGAAAATAAAATAGTTTTAAAAGAAAACGAGTATTTTGTTATCGGTGATAATATCGCTGAAAGCAGGGACAGCAGATATACTGAAATAGGTCTTGTAAGATACGGTGATATTATCGGTAAAACCGTTTTCTGAAATATTGTGAGGAATTTGTATGAATATAACGATTATCGGCGGAGGCAATATAGGAACGCTTATGGCGGCTGAATTTGCCTTTAAAGGTCACGGCGTTACAATATATACTTCAAAGCCTTCTTTGTGGAATAAAGAACTTGAGGTTTACGATGCAGATGAAAATCTCTTACTGAAAAGTTCCGTCTGTAATATAACGGATTCTATGGAGGTTGCTTTAAAGAATGCCGAATATATCTGGGTTGTTATGCCGGCGCAACTTTTCCCGGAACTTTCTGAAAAAATGCTTCCTTTTTTAAAAAAAGGTCAGAAAATCGGCGTTGTACCCGGAAGCGGCGGTGCGGAATTTGCATTTAAGGATGCACTCAAAAAAGGGTGTACTTTATTCGGTTTTCAGCGTGTTCACAGTATTGCCCGTCTTAAAAAATACGGTAAAGCGGTTTATCAGCTCGGCAGAAAAGACGAATTGCAGATAGGTGCAATTCCGTCATGTGAGACTTCCGATATATGTAAAACCGTTTCCGAACTTTTTGATATGAAGTGCCTCGAACTTCCGAATTATCTCTCGGTTACTCTTACACCGTCAAATCCGATATTACATACTACAAGACTTTACAGTATGTTTAAAGATTATAAGCCCGGAACCGTTTATGACAGAAATTTCCTTTTTTATGAGGAATGGACTGATTTTTCTTCCGAAATGCTTATTAAGTGTGACGAAGAACTTCAAACCCTTTGCGGGGTTATCCCTCTTGATTTGACCGATGTAAAATCTTTAAAGGCTCATTACGAAAGTTTTGATGTGATGTCAATGACGAAAAAAATAAGCGGCATTAAGGCGTTTAAGGGTATAACATCACCTATGAAGGAAACAGACGGCGGTTGGGTTCCCGATTGGAGTTCAAGATATTTTACGGCGGATTTTCCGTTCGGTCTTAAAATAATAAAGGATATTGCCGCAATGTTCTCTGTTAAAACTCCGAATATTGATACAGTCTGGGATTGGTTTGTGAATACAAACGAGAATAAAGACTGTGAGTTTTTCAATACAGATCTTGATGATAAACAATTTCTTGAAATATATACATTTTGAAAAATGGTGATATAAATGAGTATAAATCGTTATCAGTTTGAAATTCTTTCATATATAGAAGAAAAAAAGTCGGTTTTAAACGACCGCAGAACATTGTCGGATACGCTTTGCATTTCCGGTAATACCGTTATGGATGAAATAGAAAATCTTAAAAAAGACGGTATAATTCTTGAAAAAGATAATGTTCTTTCTCTTTCGGAAAAAGGTATTTCCGCTCTTGAGCCGTACCGTGTTAAAAATGCGGTTATACTTGCCGCCGGATTCGGCAACAGGATGATGCCTGCCACAAAAGACAGACCGAAGCCTATGGTAAAGGTTAACGGCGAAAGAATTATTGATACTCTTTTAGATGCTCTTGTGGCTGTTGGTATAAAGGATATTACCATAGTAAGAGGTTATAAAAAAGAAAGTTTTGACGAACTTCTTACCAAATATCCGTTTGTGGAATTAAGAGATAACGATATTTACGATAAAACAAACAATATATCTTCCGCAATGCTTTTGCTTGATAAACTGAACGGCTGTTACCTTTGCGAAGCCGACCTTTACATTTCAAATCCGAAAGTAATTAAAAAATATCAGTACACAAGCAATATTCTCGGCTCTTATTCTCTTGAAACCGATGACTGGAGTTTTAAGATGGACAACGGATATATCACAGATTACGGCAAAGGAAACACATATTGCTGGAATTATTACGGTATTTCTTATTGGACTCCCGATGATTGCGAAAAACTCAAAAGAGATTTTACAAAGTGCTATAATGAACTTGAGGGCGGAAAGGACTATTTCTGGGAGTTTATACCGCTTGTTCTGTTCCATGATGATTATAAGGTCGAAATCCGTTCCTGCAATAAACAGGATATAATGGAAATAGACAACTATTATGAATTAGCCGCACTTGATCCGTCGTATGAACTGTAATTCAGTTTTTAGTTTTTAGAATTTAGTTTTTAGAATTTAGTTTTTAGTTTGAATAACCGGCAGTTTATTCTCCGATATTTACCCTTTTTTCAGTGAGGAATTAGGAATGAGGAGTGAGGAATTTCGGGGAACGGCAGAGCCGTTCCGATTTATAACTGATTATGTATATAAATAAGATTATATGTTCATTTTGAGGTTATTGCTAACTTTTTGCTTAAGTATGTTATAAAAAATTAACCGGTTTATTATTCTTTGTTTTAAAGAACGATAAATCGGTTTTTTAAATTTATTTAATTGTAATGAAAAATAAAATATGAAAGTGTGAACTAACAGTTATTCACAATGTGATATAATTCGGCGAAGCCCCGAAATTCCTCACTCC
>JAZUHA010000330.1:0-21224 GCA_045641485.1 Acutalibacteraceae bacterium | reverse complement strand
AAGTGCTTTTTTCAATGATATCCGTTCCTTGCGGAACGGGTGATATATCTTCGATATGATATCCGCCTTCAGCGGATGATATACGCTTCGCGTATGAGGAACGGATATTATCTCATATTTGCAAAGCAAATATATCATACGTCGTAAGCCGTATATCATATCGCGTGAGCGATATATCATTTGAAAAATGACAGCATTCTCTGCCGAAGCCTTATTTTACTTGTTTTAATTTAGTCCTGTAAGAACACTCGTACCATAAAAAAAGACAGCCGAAGCTGTCTTTTTTTGTACTAATACTCATTTCACGGGAGTAAGTCCTGTGAAAATATCAAAAAGAAGTGAAATGTAATCAAAAATTATGTAAAGGAATTTATAGTTTGCAAATCTTGTAACATAACCTGCCGTTCCCTCAACGCCTCTTGTAAGAGCGGCTCCGCAATCTTCACAGATACAGGTCTCGGTACCGTCTTTTACAAATGTCTGGTCGTTATTGTAAATGCCTTCGCCGAAGTTGTGGTCACATGTTGTTCCGGGCTTAACAGCGCCGCATTC
The DNA here is from genome assembly GCA_045641485.1 of Acutalibacteraceae bacterium. GTDB lineage: Bacteria > Bacillota > Clostridia > Oscillospirales > Acutalibacteraceae > DTU089. Next base: position 20,672 of record JAZUHA010000330.1, on the reverse strand, counting down.
TTTACAAACTATTGCATGAGAACCGTTACTTATTGAAACGAAACTGTCGCCCCATGCATGGTCAACCGTGATACAGTCTATTGTAAAGGGTGTGCAGTCATTTGCACCCTTAACACAAACATCAACGGCAGTTGTTTCTGTTGTGAATTTTTTGCCGTCTGCGGTTGTTACAAAGAAGAAACCGGGATTTTGTGAATAATTTACCGTACCGGTTAAACCGCCGGCGGCTTCAACAGATGCCGTTGCATCTGAAATTGCAATTTGTTCATCTTCTTTATAATCGGTTTTTGCAAGTTCTGCACCGGTTACCGTTGCAGAAACAATCTCTTCGATAACTGCCGTGTCTTTTGTAACGGTGTTCTGATAATCTGTGCTGTCGCCCTTATGAAGACCTGTTACAACAAGAGTGTAATCGGCATAACCTGCAACAGATTCCGCAGCCACGGTTATTGTAAAGTTTACGGGAACTTTAACGCCTTTGGTGCCTTCTATAAAAGATGTAATATCCGTAAGGCTGAAAGAAGCGGGCTCTGCACTGTTTACGGCATCAATAAATGCGTCGGGATTATAAGAATAGTCATTTCCCTCAAATACGGGATTTGCAACAGCAGAAACTATGCAATCATCGGGAGAAAGAACATTTGCCAAATCAACAATACGACCGCTGTCAACAACAAGACTTGCGGAAAACTGACTTTTTTCAATAGAATAGCCCTTGGGAAGATAGAAATAAGTTTCACCTGTTACGGTTAAATCCGCAGGAGCGGCAAAAACCGCAACGGAAAATACGGAAAGAACCATAAGAACACAAAGGATTACGGATAATGTTTTTTTCATGGTATATACCTCCGAAATTTACTATTAAAGACTGAAAGATTTAATCATATTAAGTATCTGCGAAATAAATCCGAGAATCTGTGCGATAATCGGGTTTTTATCGGCGGAAATAATATTTAAGAAAAGTGCGGAACCCTCTACGGCGCGTGTAACTTTCTGACCGCAAACGGAGCAGGTACCCGTTTCGGTTGCGTCGAAAAGGAAACCTTCGTTGCCATCGGGAATATACTCGGGAATAACGTGCTCTTCTTTTACGGCTAATTTACCGCAATCCGTGCAGTAATAACCGTGATAGTTACCGTCAAGTACTGTGACTGTTGTGTCCGGAGTATGGATGTGCTCTTCACCTGCAAACGAAACAACTGCAAGGGGAAGTACTACCATAATAACGGCGAGAATAACGGCTGATAATTTTTTGATTTTCATACAATACTCCTCCAATAGAATACAAATTTACACACAAATTATACCACACACTTTTAAAAAAGTAAATACACAAGATATTGTATATATGAGTATTTCCCTAAATCTTCGGCATCTTTTCAATGAAGTTTCAATGTTAATACAACAGCCGCTTTAAAGTTGCATTCAGCTATGACGAAAATTTACCGATAATTTATGGAAATTTTATTTTTAAGTGGTATAATGGAAAAAGAAAAGAGTGATTGTATGGTTATAAAAGGTCTTCAAAAATTAACGCTTCTTGATTTTCCGGGGCATACGGCTTGCACGGTTTTTACGGGCGGCTGTAATCTGCGCTGTCCTTTTTGTCATAATGCTTTGCTTGTGACCGGTGAAAATGACGATTTTATTACGGAAGAAGAAGTTTTTGAGCATCTTAAAAAGAGAAAAAAAATTCTTGACGGCGTTGCAGTTACGGGCGGAGAACCGCTTTTGCAAAAAGATATAGAAAGATTTCTTTACGAGATAAAGTGCGAAGGCTTTCATATAAAGCTCGATACAAACGGAACATTTCCCGAAAAATTAAAAGATATTCTCGATACGGAACTTGCCGATTATGTGGCGGTCGATATAAAAAATTCAAAAGAAAAATACGCCGAAACTGTCGGAACGCCGAATTTTGATATAAGTCCCGTTGAAAAAACCGTTGAACTTCTTAAAAACGGCAAAGTCGATTACGAATTTCGCACAACCGTTACCGAAAATTTTCATACAACGGAAGATATTGTGAAAATTGCAGAATGGATAAAAGGAACACCGAGATATTTTTTACAGAATTTTGTTGACTCCGGCAATCTTTTGGATTCGACGTGCAAAGGCGTATCAAAAGAAAAAATGTACGAAATGGAAAAAGCGGCAAAGGTAATTATCCCGCAAACAAAATTAAGAGGTATATAATATGTATGATGAAGAAATAAAAAAACTGAAAAATGCAATAGATACTGCAAACAATATATGTGTTTTTACGGGAGCCGGCATAAGTTGTCCGTCCGGTATCCCGGATTTTCGTTCGGCAGACGGTCTGTATAACGGCGACGGTATGGGTAAGTTTTCTCCCGAAGAAATTATCTCACATACTTTTTTTATGAAACATACCGATATGTTTTACGATTTTTACAAATCAAAAATGATGTATCCGGGAGCAAAACCGAATAAAGCGCATATCTTTTTTGCAGAACTCGAAAAAAGAGGAAAAAACGTTTCCGTCGTAACACAAAATATAGATTCGCTTCATTTTGATGCGGGAAGTACACAGGTTTATGAACTACACGGCAGTATAAGAAGAAATTACTGTATGGGTTGCCGTGAATTTTACGACGATAAATTCGTTTATGAAAGTAACGGTGTTCCGCACTGTAAAAAATGCGGAAAAACAGTAAAACCCGATGTAGTGCTTTACGAAGAAGGGCTTGACGACAGCACGGTAAACGGCGCCGTCAATGCCATTATGAAAGCAGACCTTTTGATAGTTGTCGGCACTTCTCTTACGGTTTATCCCGCAGCCTCGTTTTTAAGATATTTCGGCGGAAATACGGTGGCACTTATCAACAAATCGGACATTACGGACAAATATAATGCAAATATTGTGATAAATGACGATATTGTTAGCGTGGTAAACAGACTTTATTGACAAAAGCAACATCTTCTTAATTTGTCAACATAAATTTATTTGAATTTTCTACAAAAAGAACGGCGGTTTACTGTTCAAATTGTATACAACCTATCTATATCTTGTGATTGATTTTTAAATTATTCAAAAATCAACCACAAGATATTGTGTTTTTTGTAAAAAATCTGTTGACATAATGCCGTATATCTGTTATTATTGGTAGCGCACTAAAGAAATGGTAATAAAAATAAAAAAAGGAGATGCAAAAGAATGTACCGTGTAATTAAAAGAGACGGCAAAATAGCGGATTTTGATATTTCAAAAATATCCTCCGCCATAAGACAGGCATTTGAGGCTTGCGAAAAGCAGTATAACGACAACATTATTGATTTTCTTGCATTAAAGGTAACGGCGAATTTCGAGCCTAAAATCAGCAATCAACTCATAGCTGTTGAAGATGTTCAGGACAGTGTAGAGGCTGTTCTTGTTCAGGCAGGCTATGCCGATGTTGCAAAGGCATATATTCTTTACAGAAAACAGCGTGAAAAAATCCGTAATATGAAATCAACAATTCTTGACTATAAAGAACTTGTTGACAGTTATGTTAAAGTTACGGACTGGCGTGTTAAGGAAAATTCAACGGTTACTTATTGCGTCGGCGGTCTTATCCTTTCAAACTCCGGCGCCATAACCGCAAACTACTGGCTTTCCGAGATTTACGATGAAGAAATTGCAAATGCTCACAGAAATGCCGATATTCATATTCATGACCTTTCCATGCTCACAGGTTACTGCGCAGGCTGGTCATTAAAACAACTCATACAAGAGGGCTTGGGCGGTGTTCCCGGTAAAATCACATCTTCCCCGGCAAGTCACCTTGCAACTCTTTGCAATCAGATGGTAAACTTCCTCGGCATTATGCAGAACGAGTGGGCAGGCGCACAGGCTTTCTCATCTTTCGATACATATCTTGCACCGTTTGTTAAAGTTGATAATCTTACTTACCGTGATGTTAAAAAGTGCCTTGAATCCTTCATTTTCGGTGTTAACACACCTTCCCGCTGGGGTACTCAGGCACCGTTCTCAAATATCACTCTTGACTGGACCGTGCCCGCAGACCTTAAAGACCTTCCGGCTATCGTCGGCGGCAAAGAAATGGATTTTACATACGGCGACTGCAAAAAAGAAATGGATATGGTAAACAAAGCCTTCATTGAAATAATGATAGAGGGCGATGCTCACGGCAGAGGATTCCAGTATCCCATTCCCACATATTCAATAACAAGAGATTTCGACTGGTCGGAAACAGAAAACAACCGTCTTCTTTTTGAAATGACCGCAAAATACGGCACACCTTATTTCTCAAACTATGTTAATTCCGATATGCAGCCCAATGATGTTCGTTCAATGTGCTGCAGACTCCGTCTTGACCTTCGTGAATTAAGAAAGAAAAGCGGCGGTTTCTTCGGAAGCGGTGAAAGCACCGGTTCCGTAGGCGTTGTTACAATCAATATGCCGAGAATTGCCTATCTTGCGGAAAATGCCGAAGATTTCTATAGACGCCTTGACAAACTTATGGATATTTCCGCACGTTCTCTTAAAGTAAAAAGAACGATTATTACAAATCTTCTTGAAGAAGGTCTTTATCCCTACACAAAGAGATACCTCGGAACTTTCAATAACCACTTCTCGACCATCGGTCTTATCGGCATGAATGAAGTCGGTCTTAACGCAAAATGGTTAAAGAAAGATATGACCCACAAGGAAACACAGGAGTTTACAAAAGATGTACTCAATCATATGAGAGAACGCCTTTCCGACTATCAGGAAGAATACGGCGACCTTTATAACCTTGAGGCTACTCCTGCCGAGAGTACAACATACCGTCTTGCAAAGCACGACAAACAGCGTTATCCCGATATAATTACCGCTTCCGGTGAATGCGGAACACCTTATTACACAAACTCCTCACACTTGCCCGTAGGCTACACGGCAGATGTCTTTGAGGCGCTTGATATTCAGGATGAACTCCAGACTCTTTATACTTCCGGTACTGTATTCCATGCATTCCTCGGTGAAAAACTTCCCGATTGGAAAGCGGCGGCAAATCTTGTAAGAAAGATCGCCGAAAACTACAGACTTCCCTATTACACTCTTTCTCCGACTTATTCTATATGCAAAAACCACGGTTATATAAGCGGTGAAGAATATACGTGCCCCGATTGCGGAAACGATACAGAGGTTTACAGCCGTATCACGGGTTATTACCGCCCCGTTCAGAACTGGAACGACGGTAAAACGGCAGAATTTAAACAAAGAAAAGTTTATGATATTGCCAATTCAAGACTCACAAGGAGCGAAAGAACTGTTGATCACAATCACTGTGAATGCTGCGGCGATAATGATAAAATTTTGAATTCGGACAATGTAACATATACTCTTTTTGCTACAAAAACCTGCCCCAAATGCAAGATTGCCGCACAGCTTCTTGACAAAAAAGGAATTAAATACGAAAAACTCTTTGTAGAAGATAATGTTGACCTTGCAAAGAGCCTTAACCTCAGGCAGGCTCCGTCACTTGTTGTTTCAAACGGCGAAGAACATAAGGTAATAGCCGATTTACCTGCCGTTAAGGAATATATAGAACAGTTTTAAGTTTTTCAAGAGCGGAATGTGAGGAGTGGAGTGTGAAGTTTCGGGGCTTCGCCCGAATTGTATCACTTTATGAATAATAGTTAAATATACTTTCATATTCACTCTTTCAATCTGATAAAACAATCAACCGATTTATCTCTCTTATAATCAAGAATAATAAATCGGTTGATTTTTGTTAATAAATTTACAGGAGGGAATAATATGTACGATATTATTATTGTCGGAGCCGGTCCTGCCGGTCTTACAGCCGCTTTATATGCCATGAGAGCGGGAAAAAGCGTACTTGTTATAGAAAAAAGCACTTTCGGAGGGCAGGTTACATTTTCACCTAAAATAGAAAATTATCCGGGCATTCCGGAAATAAGCGGAAATGAATTTGCCGACAAACTGCTTGACCGGGTACTTGATATGGGTGCAGAAGCAGAAATGGAAGAAGTTACCGGAATTATTAACGAAGGAACCCGTAAACTTGTTTTTGCGGGAAACAAAAAGTTTGAAGCAAAAGCGGTTATTATTGCGGTAGGTGTACGCCACAGACAACTCGGAATAGAGCGTGAAAACGAACTTACGGGCAACGGCATTTCTTACTGCGCTGTTTGTGACGGTGCTTTTTACAAAGACAAAGTAACAGGTGTTGTCGGCGGAGGAAATTCTGCTTTGCAGGAAGCGGTTTTACTTTCCGATATATGTGAAAAAGTTTATGTTTTTCAAAATCTTGAGTTCCTTACCGGTGAAAAAAAACTTATTGAAGTACTCGAAAAAAAGAAAAATGTTGAATTTAAACTCGGTGTTACGGTTAAAGAGTTTTCGGGCGACGAAGAACTTACGGGCGTTGTTTTAAAAAGTAAAAACGGAACCGAGAACATACCGCTTGACGGACTTTTTGTTGCCATAGGTCTTGAGCCGAAAAACTCCGCTTTTTCGGATATTGCCGCTCTTACCGAACAGGGGTATTTTGACAGTGACGAAAACTGCTTTACGAAAACAGAAGGCGTTTTTGTTGCCGGTGACTGCCGCAATAAAAACATAAGGCAGATAACAACGGCAACCGCAGACGGTGCCGCCGCAGCCCTTGCGGCATGCAGATATGTTGACGGTCTGAACTGAATTTCAGGCACGCTTTCGCATAGTTTATAAGCAAACGCTGAAGCGTTTAGGCAAAATCGCTTTGAAATTTCAGGCAATTGGCGAAAATGCTTCGCATTTTCAGGATAATAAAAACCGGTTTACCGTTCTGTTAAAGTCAAACGATAAACCGGTTTTAAAATTTTATTTAATCGTATCTAAAATGTAAATATGAACTAATAGACTTCAAAATATTCAGGCTGAAAACTAACATCTGAATACCAAACTCAATCTTCATTTTCCAAACGGATTTGCTCAATTTCATCGTCTGTTATTTCAGTAGATTCTCCGTGTTTAACTTTGGATATTACGGCAAGGCCCAAAGCAAACATCACGGCGCAGAAAAGGAACATAAAGTTATAGTCTTCTTTAAACAAACCTATTACAAGCCCGCAAAGAATGGGACCTGTTACAGCCGCAGAAAATGTTGCGGTATAATAATAACCCGTAAATGTACCCACATACTCTCTGCCGCCTATGGCAAGAACAAGGGGCAATGTATTTATATTTACGCAACCTATTGCGGCACCGCCTATTACAAGCGCAACCCATAATGTGACCCATGTAAATGTATTAACGCTTCCGTCAGCATTGGCAGGCAAAGCCTGGGAAACAGTAAGATAGACAACAAACATTGCAACAATTACGCCGAGACCTAACATTATAGTTTTTTTTCTGCCGATTTTTCTTCCCAAGGCGCCTGCGGGAATACCGAACAATGCAAGAGAAACGGCAAATACCGCCATCATCAATGTAGAATAAATCGGAGCAACCTTTAAAGTATCGTTTGCAAAGTTTGTAAAGTTCGGAATAATTGCCTCGCTTGCATTGTTTATTAAAAACAGCGATACAAGTAAAACAATAAGGCTTGTTTTTTCTTCCTTGCTTATGGGAAGATTTTTGATTTTTACCTTTTCTTTTTTTTCGTCAGTTTCACTCAAGCCTACATTTGCGGAAAGGTCATACTTTTTATTCTTTTTGTAGAAGAAGAACAAAACCACAATACACAAAACAGCAATAACCGCCGTAATCAAAAATACGGGAATGTAGTTTACATATTGCGCAGCGCCGTTTTTTAATATCAACTCTCCGGTTTTTTCGTCAATTATCTGACCGAAATCATTTGTTTTTGCTTTAAGCGCTTCACTCACCGCTTTAAAGCCCAAAACTCCGGAAACAACTGCCGCCAGAGTTCCTATAACAAAGCCGACCATTTGACCTATGCCGCCCATTATATTTATTACGGCATTTGCATCGGACTGCAAATATGACGGTGTAAAATCAGGCATAACCGAAACCACGGGTGAACGCCACACCGACATGGTAAAATTAAAAAAGATAATTACGGTCATCATTAAAAGTATGCTAAGACCGGCGGCACGGACATTTGCAGCCATCGGAATTAACGTGAAAAATACAGCACAAATCGGCATACACACCACAATATACGGCAACCGCTTTCCTAATTTTGAGCGTGTATTGTCACTTTTTTTGCCGAAATACGGCTGAAAAATAACACCGAAAATGTTATCAATAGTCATAATGGCATTGACAATCAATGCAACCGAAACCCAACTGAGCCAAGTATGCTCATTTATAAACTGAATAAGCGCACCGTTTCCGGCAAAAATCTCGCTCAACTTTGCTTTTAAAATAACCGGTACATAAGAGTTATACACAGACCAAAGGAGCATACACCCCATAAACCCGAAGCCAATAAGAATAGTTCTCGGATAATTAAGTCCCGTACCTTTTTTCATTGATAATTTCTTTTTCAAATAAATCTCCTCCGAACTTCATTTTTTTACTTTTTACCAAATCAGTATGAAAAAATAAACTCTTTAATTCTGCTTACTGCGGTAACTCTCCGCTTCCCAATTTACTATAAAATCGGTTAGTTCATCGGTCATATTCCGAGGACCTCCGAAACTTTCGGAATAAACGGCAATTTTTACGGCATCATCAAAAAGAGCGGAAGCCGTTTCGGCGCCTTTCGGAGTTTTATCTACAGCAAAAAATCCGCAGTTTTTAACAATAATAATTTTAGGGAGATATCCGTTTTCGTTTTCGTACTCTCTTACAAGCCCCGGTATTTTAAGTGCATTATCGGCATATACGGGAAAAGCCCTGCAATAAACAATCTGGTCGGGGTTAAAAGGTTTAAGCACGGGTTTTGCCGCATCCAAACTCTGCGAAAGTTTTACAGCCTCGCAGTTTGGCTCAAACACTACGGTATAATCGCCGTATTCCGAAAAAACTTCATTGATTTTTTCAAAAGCGTCATTTGACTCATCGGGATAAAACTCGCCCGTTGTCAGGTCGGGGTATCTTACTCCAGCACCCGCAATTCCCGAAAGTACAAATCCGAGTTTTTCACCGAGCCCTTCTGCAGTATCATCTGCAACAAATACTCCGTGATTTGCAAGCAGAACCGTATCACAGTCTTTTCCGTTTTCTTCTTTATATTTTTTCAGTTCGTCATAACAGATTTTTGCAAGTATGTAACCCGGTTTGCACGGCTCTATCCAAAGAACTCGGTTTCCGAAAATTTCTTTTGCTTTTTCTTTGCCGTCTTTTGAGCAGGTAAGACCGTTTACAAGCGCCGGGTGAAGATGAAGCACAAAACGGTGCGGGAACAGACTGTGAAGCGTTGTTTCAACGCTCGGTCTTTTTTCTTCACCGGGAAGCCTTGCACTGAATAAATCTTTCAGCGAAAGCGCTTCTCTTTCTTTATCGTCATCGGGATAAACTTTTGTAAAAATCGTCTTTAATTTTTCTCTGTCCGTTTTTACGAACTTGTCGGGAGTTATTGTTGCAAGTGATGTGCCGGAGCCTTTTATATACATTATATTTCCGTCTTTTGCCGAAGTATTTCCTCCGCCTGCAAGGACAAGTTCTTCATCACTTCCGTAAAAGTTTGAAAACGCCGTAAGTTCCTCTAAAACAGTCATTTTATTTTCTCCTTTTTCCGTAATTACTTTTTACGGAATTCTTTTTTGTACGTTCATTTCTTCCGGCGCCCGTATTTTTACGGTTTTGGTTTTGCCGTGCCGAATTTACTCTTTCTTTATAAGAAGGTTTAACAAGGCATTTTTTATCAAAACTTATTAAATCTTCTCGGCGGCATATATGAAGCGCTTTTCTGACAAGTTCTGCATTTTTCGGGTCGGCGCACTGAAGAAGCGCTCTTTGCATCCGCTTTTCTTCCGCTTCAAGCGGTACAAAAACTTTTTTCATGGTAAACGGATTTATGCCCGTATAAAACATAACGGTTGAAGCAGTTCCGGGTGTGGGGTAATAATCCTGCACCTGCTTCGGGTTATAATTCCATTTTTTTATATATTCCGCAAGTTTTACCGCATCCTTTAATGTACTGCCGGGGTGACTTGACATAAGGTACGGCACAATATACTGCTCTTTGTTAAAACTTTTTGTAAGTTCAAAATATCTGTTTTTAAATTTTTCGTAAACCTTAAAATCGGGTTTTCCCATAAGCGAAAGAACATCACCCGAACAATGCTCCGGTGCAACCTTTAACTGACCGCTTACATGGTCCTTAACAAGTTTTTTGAAAAAAGCGTTGCCCGAAGAAGATGTATCCGCCAAAAGATAATCATAACGAATACCCGAACGGATAAACACTTTTTTAATACCCGGTACGCTTTCCACCGCTTTTAAAAGTTCAATGTATTCACTGTGGTCCGCTTTCAGGTTTTTGCAAGGCTCCGGGAAAAGACATTTTTTATCGGGACAAACTCCGTACTTAAGTTGCTTTTCGCAGGCAGGATTGCGGAAATTCGCCGTAGGGCCGCCGATATCGTTAATATACCCTTTAAATCCTTTAAGAGTTGTTAAAAGTTTTGCTTCGTTTACTACGCTTTCTATGCTTCGTGAACGCACCGTTCTGCCCTGGTGAAAAGCGAGTGCGCAAAAATTGCAACCGCCGAAACAGCCTCTGTTATGTGTTATGGAAAATTTTACTTCTTCTATCGCCGGAACACCGCCGTCTTTTTCATAAGACGGGTGATAATCCCTCATAAAAGGCAGAGCATAAACTTCATCAAGTTCTTCTCTTTCAAGCGGTTTCATCGGAGGGTTCTGCACTAACATTCTGTCACCGTAATATTCAACAAGCGCTTTGCCGTAAATACTGTCCTGATTTTTATACTGCAATGCGAATGTCCGTGCATACTCCTCTTTACTTTTTCTTATATATTCAAAATCCCACTCTCCGCCGATATCAAAGTGGATTTTATCGCCTTTTTTACCGAGCCAGACGCTTCCGCGCACATCTCTTATCTTACTTATCGGAACACCTTTATCAAGAAGTGCGGCTATTCGTCTAATAATATTTTCGCCCATACCGTATGTTAAAATATCGGCACCCGAATCAACAAGCACGCTTTTCATTACACTGTCCGACCAGTAATCATAATGACCGAATCTTCTTAAAGATGCTTCAAGTCCGCCGAGGATTACCGGCGCATCGGGATATGCTTTTTTTATGAGTTTTGTATAAACTATGGTTGCTCTGTCGGGGCGTTTGCCCGTCTTTCCGCCCGGTGAATAGTAGTCATAATCTCTTTTGTGCTTTGATACCGTATAATGAGCAACCATGGAATCTATATTACCCGCAGAAACAAGAAATCCGAGTCTCGGCTCACCGAATTCAGTAAAAGATTTTTCGCTTTTAAAATCAGGCTGTGCAAGAAAACATATATTAAACCCCATACTTTCAAGCACACGGCATATTATTGAGGCACCGAAAGACGGGTGGTCTACATAAGCGTCACCGCTAACATAAACAAAATCGGGCTGTTCCCAACCCCGTTCTTTCATTTCCTTTTTATTTACGGGAAAAAAGTTGTTATTTTCCATTATTCAACCTTTCGATTAAATCGGGAATTTCCGCTACCGTTTCAACCTGCAACTCAGGTTTTTCTATTTCCGGGAAAATCCATGTACCCGTTGTTTTTACCCATACGGGAACACAACCTGCATTACGGGAGCCGTTTACATCTGCAAGCGGATGGTCTCCGACATAAAACATTTCGGAAACATCTACTCCGAGATGTTCGGCACTTGTTTTGAATATTCTTTCATCGGGTTTTCTGAAATCATAGTCACCGCTTATCATAATATCGTCAAACAAGCCGTTAAGTTCAAGCATCTTTATTTTTTCGCTTTGAATTTCGTGTCTGCCGTTTGTGATAATTCCCGTTTTTATTCCCATTTCACGAAGTTTTTTTAACATGGGGTTTGTAAAATCGTACTTAACCGCAACTTTTTTAAAGCACGAAAGAAGACTTTCCGTATAATCATCTAACGACGGCTCTGTATTAAAAATTCCGCATTTTATAAGGTGTTCGTGTATTTCGTGCCAACCGTGATGAACATATTGCTTATCCGCCCACGAAATTTGCTCTGCAAAGTATTCATCGGTAACATCTTTTGAAACATCAAGTTTTTCTCTTAAAAGCGGAACTGCGAGTTTTAATGTTTCGTATCTGTCGAAAAGTGTGTGGTCAAGGTCAAAAACTGCTGCTTTAATCATTATTACACCCCCTGAAAAATCAAACATATTTTACCATAACATTTTGTTTTGTGCAACAATAAATAACGGGATTTACGGCTTAAATAAATACCGCAAATCCCGTTTTTTCATTTTTTCAAATAAGTTTTAATTTACTTATTTAACCGTTATTCCTTTTGAAACATAGGAACTCTTAACATCACCGTAATATGCTCTTACGGTATATGTATATTTAACGCCCTTCTTTGCTGTCTTGTCAAGGAAACTTAAGGAGTTTACACCCTTAACGGTTGCTACTCTGCCGTAACTGCCGCCTGCTGTCTTTCTGTAGATTACATAACCTGTTGCACCGGCAGATTTGCCGTATGTAACCGTTACGCCGTTACTGCTTCTTACAGCCTTTTTAAGTGACGGTACGGAAAGGAACTTGCCGCTTACCGCAATATAAGCACTTGTAAAGTTTCCGTTTACAGCCTTAACGGCATAAGTGTACTTTGTTCCGGCTTTTACATTTTTATCTGTAAATGACAAGGCGGAACCGCTTGTGATTGTTTTAATCTTTGTCCAGGAAGTTGCATTGCCTGCTTTACGGTATACAGTGTAACCTTTAGCGCCTGCAATCTTATTCCATGAAACTTTTACTGCGGAAGATGTGCAGGTAAACTCAACTGCGGGAGCCTTAAGGAATATCTGCTTTGCGCTTGATTTGAAGTAACCGCGCTGTGCTGTTCCCACATAAGCTCTTACAGTGTAGTAATAGCCTGTTCCGCTCTTAACCGAAGTATCGGTAAACGATGTACCCGTTACCTTATCGCCGACAACTTTCCAGTTCTTTTCGCCTGCGGCTTTACGGTAAACTCTGTAGGTTTCTGCTCCTGCAATCTTATTCCAGGAAGCAGTTATACCGTTTTTGGCATTTTTAAGTGTAACTGTGGGTGTTGCGAGGAACAATACCGTAAGAACATCGCTTTCTGCGCTCTTTACCGTTCCGTTTACGGCAACTACCTTATATGAATACTTAACGCCCGATTTAACTGCGGCGTCGATATAAGTTGTACCCTTTACACTTGCAACAGTTTTATAACTGCCGTTGTCTGCTTTTCTGTAAACAGTATAACTTACCGCATTTTCAACTTTACCCCATTTTACGGAGATGCCGTCTTTTACAATAAAGTCAACATTGTTTTTGCCTTTACCCTCAAAATACTTGCTGTTGTACATTACGGGTTTTGAGAGTTTTGATGCGGGCGGTGTAACTTCACCGGTTGCGGGAATAACGACATAATCTCCTGCGGAAGCACCGCAGATTGCACAGTGGTGAGACTGGAGACCTGTTTCTGTTTTTGTGGGAGCTTTATCTACGCTGTATGTGTTGAAATAATGATGTTCACCCGGAACATATTCTGTTTTAACATCACCGCAGCCTGCGCAGGTATAAGTAATTTCTCTTAAACCTCTGCAATCTGCTTCTTTTACTACAACACCTTCGCCGTAACTGTGACCTGTTGCCGGAATAACATCTGTCTCGAAGTACTCGCAACCGCTGTGAATACAAGTATAAGTCATTACGCCGTCTTCTTCGCAAGTTGCTTCCTTTGTAACAACGCCGTCACCGAGTTTATGACCTGTTGCCGGAATAACATCTGTCTCGAAGTATTCGCAGCCGCTGTGAGTACAGGTATATGTCATTACGCCGTCTTCTTCACATTTTGCGGGCTTTGTAATAACACCGTCACCAAGTTTGTGACCTGTTGCCGGGATAACATCTGTCTCAAAGTATTCGCAACCGTCATGGATGCAGGTGTAAGTCATTACGCCGTCTTCTTCGCAAGTTGCGGCCTTTGTAACAACACCGTCACCGAGTTTATGACCGAGGGCTTTAATTTCCTCTGTATATGTGTCTCCGCAACCTTCGTGAATACAAGTATATGTACGAATACCGGCATCTTCGCAGGTTGCATCTTTTGTAACTTCGCTTGTATATTTATGACCTATGGGAGAAATATCTTTTGTATAAGTATCACCGCAGTGAGCGCAGGTATATGTGATTAAACCTTTGCCCTCACAAGTTGCCGGAGTTGTAACAACACTCGAATATGAATGCTCAAGAGCGTCGATTGATTTTGTTTCAAAAACAACGCCGCAACCTTTACATACAAGTGCTTTTTCACCGTCTTCGTAGCATGTGGGAGCGGTAACCTCAACCCACTCTGTTCCGCCGTTATGCTTAATGCCCGTAGTAAGCATACCGCTTTCGGCAACGAATTTTGCCGCCTGTGTATCACAGTCTGTAATTATTACAAGTTCATCAGAACAGTTTACAAATGCATTTTCGGGAATGTTTGTAACATTTGCGCCGATTTTTACGGATGTAATCTTTTTGCAACCGCTGAAAGCCGCATTACCGATTGATGTTACGGTATAAGGAACACTGACATCGCCCTCTTTTGCAACGGGGCAAATAATAAGTTCCGTACGGTCTGCATTATAAAGAATACCGTCTGTACTCTTATAATTCTTGTTTTCTTCGGCAACATTTATTGCCTTTAATTTTTTACATTCCGCAAATGCACTTAAATCGATATTATTAAGCGAAGCAGGGAAATTAACCTCTTCAAGTCCCGTATTACAGAAAGCGCATTCTCCGATTTCTTTTATATAACTGCCGAAATCAGCCTTTTTAAGAGATTTGCAGTTATAGAAAGCATTTTTGCCGATTGTTTCAACTGTTGCCGGGAGAGAAATTGAAAGAAGTGATGTACATTCTTCAAATGCACTGTCTTTAATTGCTTTTACACTTGCCGGGAAATCTTTGAACTCTTTAAGAGAGGTACATTTGTAGAACATATGGTCGCTTATTTCATTAACAGAGGATTTAATTTCTGCATCTTCAAGTGAAGTGCATTCCGCAAAGAGATAAGCGCCGAGTGTGTTTGCGTTATGACCGATATATGCACTCTTGATACCGCTGCAACGGTAGAAAGCATAATCGCCTACTTTTTCAACACTGTCCGGAACATAAGCGTTTGTTAAAGCCGTGCATTCCTCGAATGCGTGTGCATCAATTTCAATAATGCTGTCGGGAAGTTCAACATTTTCGAGAACTTTACAGCCTTCAAACATACCGTAACCTATAACGGTTGAGCCGTTATATACTGTAACATTTTTGAGATTATCGCAATTCTTGAAAGCATTGTTGCCGCAGTTTTCAAGACAATTGCCTATTACAACATCCGTAAGTCCGTCACAATCGTAGAAAGCGTAATTACCGAGAGAAACAATTTCACTGATATTTAATGTTTCTATTTTGTCGCAATTATCAAAGGCATAGTCACCTATTGTCTCAACACCGCTGATATTAACTTTAGCAAGGTTTTTCCACTCATAGAATGTTCTTCCGGGAATACTGTCGGCTAAAACGGTGAGAACCTCTGTTGAAGCACTGTACATACCGAAATCAAAATTGCTGAAATTATAAATTGTGAGTGCTTTTGCGACATCGTCATATTTCCAGTTATAGGAAACGATTTTGCCTTTTTCATTATAATTTGCGGAATAAAGAGGTGTTGCCGGAACAGGTATCTTGTAAGAAGCGTTACAACCGCTGCGCTTACAGGAATATGTCATTTCACCGTCTTTCGTCGGAGTAGGTGCGAGTGTAAGAACACCGTCATCATAATCATGACCGAGTTTAACGATTTTTTGTGTTTCTTCATAATCGCAACCCTCGTTCTTGCAGGCAAAAGTCATAACACCGTCTTCTTCGCAGGTGGGCTCTTTTGTAACCGTACCTTTATCAAGGTTATGACCGAGGCTTTTTATCGGTTGTTCATAGAAATATTTGCAACCTTCCTGGGTGCATCTGTAAATCATAACACCGTCTTTTTCGCAGGTGGGCTCAACTTTTACGGTGCCTTCATCAAAATAATGCGAAAGTTTCGGAATTTTCTTTGTTTCTTCATATTCGCAACCTTCATGAGTACAGGTAAAAGTCAAAATGCCTTCTTCATCGCAGGTAGCTTCTTTTGTAACAGTACCGTTATCGAGTTTGTGTCCGAGTTTTTTTACGGTATCGATATAATAATTTTTGCAACCTTCGTTTACGCAGGAATATTTGATTGTGCCGTCTTCTTCACAAGTTGCTTTCTTTATTACTTCACCGTCGTCATAAAGGTGACCGATTGCCGGAATAACGGAAGTCTCAATAACTTCTTCGCAACCGTCACACTTTTTCTCTTTTTTGCCCGATATTTCGCAAGTCGGGTCAAGAGCGGTAACCCAGTTTTCACTGCCGACATGTGAAATGCCGGTAGTATCCATACCCATTTCTTTTGCAAACTTTGCCGCCTGCGTATCACAGGTGGTTTCAATGATTACCTTTTCGGAACCGTTGAAAGCATTTGCCGGAATATCCGTAACATTTTTGCCGATTTTTACCGTTGAAAGTTTTTTGCAGCCGACAAAAGCATTTTCACCTAAAGCGGTAACAGATGCCGGAACTTCTACGGTTCCTTCTTTACCTGCCGGGCAGAAAATGAGAGTTGTTAACGAATTGTTGTAAAGAACGCCGTCAACACTTTTGTATTTTTTGTTCATTTCGGCAACATTTACAGCCGTAAGCACATCACAGGAAGCAAATGCACCGTCACCGATGGTCTCTACAGATGCGGGAACATCAATTTCGGTTAAAGCCGTTTTATAAAATGCGGTTCTGCCGATTTCGGAAACAGAATCACCGAGAGTGATTTTGCCGAGAAGTGTACAACCGTTAAATGCATCGTTACCGATTTTATCAACAGATACGGGGAGTTTTACGGATGTTAAAGAAGTACAATCCTTAAAGCAACCTTCACTGATTTCGGTAACTGCCGATTTAATGGTAATATCAACGAGAGATGCACAGCCGTTAAAAGCATACTTGCCTATGGCGGAGGCATTATGACCTATGACAGCACTTTTGAGTGAAGCGCACTCACTGAAAGCAAATGCACCGATTTCTTCGGTACTGTCGGGAATTATTACACTTTCAAGGCTTGCACAGCCAAGGAAAGCAAGGTCGCCTATTCTCACAATACTGTCACCGAGAGAAACACTCTTAAGAGCAGAGCAGTTCTCAAACATTCCGTAGCCGACTTCTCTGCAGCCGTTTCCGAATGTTACCTTTTCAAGACCGGTGCAGTCTTTAAAGATGTTTTTACCTACATAAGCATCCTCGGCACCGACGATATTGTTGTCACCGAGACAACTTCCGAGGTCAATCTCTTTAAGAGCCGGGCAATTATAAAAAGCATAATCACCTAATGTATGGAACAAAACGCCAACCTTAACATCGGTGAGTTTGGGGCAGTTCTGGAAAGCATAGCCGTCAACTCTTACAATACTGCCCAAATCTACGGATTCAAGATTCGGATAGCCGTCAAAAAGTCTTGCCGGAATAATATCCTGTTCCTTAAATTCCACAGAAGTGACCATATTACGATATCCTGTCCAATTAACAATATATGCTCCCGCTTCATCATCATACGGAATCTTATTGATCGTTAATTTTCCGTCACTGTACAAAATCCAAAAAGTGACTTCTTCCGAGCCGCCTTCTTCATCTTCTACGGTATCTTTGTATTGATCTACTACATAAGCCGCAGATGCAGTTAATGTAAGACAGGAAAATACAGAAAGAACCATAAGAAGTGCCATAATGACCGACAGAACTTTTTTTGTCGTTTTCAATTAAAACACCCTTTCAACAGCATGACGATATAGTTATACCGCCACTGATAATTATACAGTCTTATTTTATTGCAAGCAGGCTTATTTGTCAATAGGTTAAAAAAATAAAAGCGGTTTCGATTACAAAATTGTAATAAAACAGCTTTTATTTATTTGCTTTCCGAATGTTTATTCCTCAAAGCAATTATATGCCGTGAGTATATTTTTACCTATTTCATACATAAATTTAACAGCCGCTTGTTTGAGTTCTGCCGTCGGTTCGTTTGCAATCGGTTTAAAACGGTCATCTTTTCCCCTGTTTTCAATGCAGGCTCCGTTACGGGAAATGATATTATCACATTCAAAAGTGAAATAACAACCTCGTTCAATGAATTTTGTATCAATCAGTCCGTTCATAACACTGTCTATATCAAGAGTGCCTGTATACGGAACGAGATGGTCATCGTGCTTTCCGAAATTATCCTGAATATGAACGGCTTCAAGTTTGTTTCCGAGAGCGATCAAATCGTCGTACGCCGATTTTTTCCGAAGATTTCCGTGACCGGTATCCCAGCATGCACCGAGAAGCGGATGACCGCAGTAATCTATAAATTCCGCCATTTCTTCGCCCGTCATAAAAAAATATCTGCCACGGGTGATTATTTCCGAACTGTTTTCTATGAGCACCTTTACGCCGTATTTTTCCATAGCGGGATAAAGTCTTTCAAAAAACGGTTTGTTTAACTCAAAATATTTTTCTTTGTTATGGCTGTTAAATAAAGATTTTTTGTACTTCAAATCATTTTTAACGCCCGAATGAACTACGATTTTTTTAATTCCGAGATATCCGCACGCTTCTATCGAGCGAATATTCGCAAGTACGATTTCTTCATATTCTTTTTCGGTACACTCAAGAAAATTCGCACCCGGAGAATGTGCCTGAACAAAATCAAAACCGAGTTTTTCCGCTTCTTTTTTCGCTTCCTTTACGGGATTTAACCAATCGTCTTTAAGAATGGGCTTATCCCCGCGATACCCGCGCCAGAAAGAATAATCAAGATGCTTAAAGCCCGTACCCTCAAACATTTTTACAGCCGTCGCCGGTGAGCCGGTATAATAAACCAAATCTCCCGTTGTTGTTGCAAGTTTCATTTAAAAGTCTCCCCGCACAAGTTTTCTTAATTATACCATATTTTTTCTTCATATAAGTTTACAATATCCGAATTTATCAATTTTTACATTTAATACACAAACATAGTCAACGGGTGAAAATTCCGTTTCCGGTTTAAGCAATGCTATTGTCAAAATATCTTTTTCTTCTTTTATTACTTCTGAAGATGTAACTTCATCTTTCAAATAACAATTGTTGTACGGGTAAAAAGCATCAAGTTCATCAAATTTTTCAATTAGTACATTATACATTGCTCGTTTTATTATCTCACTGTTTTTCAATTCAAACAATCGCTTATCTTTTATTTTTTGAAACAAATCGTAACACTTTACCGAGGAAAATCCAAAAGAATCAATTATATCAACAATTACCTTATGAGAATATTTATCATTATCCATCAATGTTTCAATCAAAACATATTTTCGTTTTATAATCAATTTTCTGCCTCCGGATAAAACAAAAATGCGCAGCCGAAGCCACGCACGAAAAATACGAAGCTCCTTTGCTGCAACACAAATTCACATTCATAGCCAACGACAAGTATGCGAATCAGAGCTTGTACTTTTACCGGATGTAAAAATACAAACTTATCGTTGGAGAATAATTAAATTTGTGTTGCAGAGACAGTATAGCATAATGTTGTTATTATTTCAACAATAAAAAGTCAGTTTTAAGTTTTAAGCCTGAATAACCGGCAGTTCGTTCTCCGATTTTTACTTTTTTCAGAGTGGAGGGTGGCTTCGCAAGTGTGGAGTGTGGAGAGTGAAGAGTGGAGTTTCGGGGAACGGCAGAGCCGTTCCGATTTATAACCGGTTATGTATAACAATAATATTTTGTGTTCATTTTCGGTTTAATACGAACTTTCGGATTTAATATGTTATAAAAAAACAACCGATTTATTATTCTGATTTTACAGAACGATAAATCGGCTTTTTAATTCATAAAGTAATATATAAATCGGCACGCAGTGCCCCGAAACTCCTCACTCCTCATTCCTAATTTCTCACTGAAAAAAGGGTAAATATCGGAGAATAAAGTAACGGTTATTCGTAATGTAATATTATAAATCGGCACGCAGTGCCCCGAAATTCCTCACTCCTCATTCCTAATTCCTCACTGAAAAAAAGGTAAATATCGGAAAATGAACCAACGGTTATTCAGTCTGAAAACTGAAATCTGAAAACTGAAAACTCAATACTTGTCCTTGCACGCCTTAGTATTCGCATAACTTCCCGTATAACTTCCGTTATAGGCTACAACATAATATGTATATGTCTTGCCTTTCTTTGCGGATTTATCGAGGTAACTTACTTTTGTTGCACCTTTTACCGTTGCAAGTTTTGCGTATTTTGCGGAGCCTGTTTTTCTGTAAACGGTATATCCTTTTGATGCGGAGATTTTGCCCCACTTAACGGTAATACCGCTCTTTGTACTTGTTGCGGAAGAAATCTTTACTGCGGTAAGATACATTGTTGTAACACCCGATTTATAACCGCTGTATGTACTGCCGTTATACGCTTTTACATAATAACTGTACTTTGTTCCGCTCTTTACGGATTTGTCTTTATATGAAA
>JAZUHA010000329.1:0-20108 GCA_045641485.1 Acutalibacteraceae bacterium | reverse complement strand
TTTTTGACTTTAATATCTTATAAAAATCAATTGTATTAATAAATTAAATATCAAAGAATAAACTAACGGTTATTCAGTCTGAAAACTGAAATCTGGAAACTGAAAACTAATTCGGCTTTGCCCCGAAACTCCACACTCCACACTAAAAAAACGGTTAAGCAATTAACTTTTACATATAACAGTGGACAGTTGACAGTGAAAAGTGAATAAGTTTAAATCGGTAAAACTTTATTTCTGACTGATTTATCTATCCTCCACCACCGCCAAGGCGGCGGTCCCCCCTCCCTACTTAGGGAGGAAAAATATAACAAATACTTTTTCATCCTAACAAAACTGAAATGAAAGAGAAAACTTATTGCACGATTTTCCTCCTTAGTTAAGGAGGGGGACCGAAACGCTCTGCGTTTTGGTGGAAGATGGACTGAGGCTGAAAACAAAAAACAAACCCAAAATGAACATATAATCTTATTGTTATAAATAATCAGTTATAAATCGGAACGGCTTGCCGTTCCCCGAAATTTTTATCTATTATCTGTTATCTGAAAAATGGTAAATATCGGAGAATGAAGTAACAGTTATTCGCAATGTAATATATAAATCGGCACGCAGTGCCCCGAAACTCCACTCTTCACTCTTCACACTCCACACTTGCGAAGCCACACTCCACACTTGCAAAGCCACTACCCACTGAAAATGTTTCACAAGAAACATCATTTTCCATTGTTAATTTTTAAACAATTTGTCAAATTTAATAAAAATACATAAAAATACTCGAAAAAAGAGTTATAATTGCATAAAGGTTTACAAAAAGTTCATAATTCTGCAACAATTCATTGATATAATGCAAGGGCTGTGAAAGGGAGCCGCACCTGAGTATCAGCTAAAGTTCCTTTTGGAACTAACCCCTCCTCAAGTAAATTGGAATGTCGGTGTTATACTGCATTCCGGGAAAGAGAGTGACTGTCCCCTCGGTTGCTCTTTTTTCTTTTGTTAAAAAAATATCAATGTATAATCCGAATCTTTTTGCCGATAATTATTTTGAGATTATCTGCGAAAGGATTTTTGTTTTATGGAAAATAAAAAAGAAACGGTAAAAGTAAATGAAAAAAGAAAACCGTCTAAGTTAAAAATAATATATGCCTTTGCCGTACTTCTTGCCGTAGGCGGAGCATTGGCGGCTAAAATTACAACGGAAAAGGCATTGGGTAATATATCCGTTCCCATAGAGAGCGATTATATTGAAAAAGTTACCGTAGGAGAAATAAAAGAACAGGTGCAGGAAGTTCGGGGCAATCTTAAAAATGTGCCCGATACAAGGTTTACTACTCAAATATTCAAAATAAAAGAAAAAGAAACAAAAAAGACCGAAACGACAACGGAAAATAATTTTGCAAAGCCGTATTCCGATTATTATTTGTTACCGCTTTCAAAAGATATTATAAAAGATTATTCCGATAATAAGCCTGTTTATTCGGAAACAATGAAAGACTGGCGTGTGCATAATGCAGTCGATTTTAAAGGCGAAGAAGGTGCGCAGGTTAAAGCAATTTCAAACGGTACAGTTGTTTCGGTAACAAATGATGTATTGTGGGGAACTTCCGTAACAGTTGACCACGGAAACGGAGTTACGGCAAAGTATTGCGGCTTTAATAAAGATACCGTTGAAGTAAAGAACGGCAAAAAAGTGGAAGCGGGTACCGTGCTCGGATATTTGGGGACTGTACCCTGCGAAAAAGATGAGGGTGCCCATCTTCATTTTGAAATACAATATAAAGGAAAAACCGCAGAGCCGCTTGAACTTATGGGTAAATAATAAAAAACACTTGCAAAATCAGGCTGAATGTGTTAGTATTCCGTTGTAAAAAAGGTTGCCTTTTGGATTTTTTAATTGAATACGAGGTAGAGGCGCGGTTTTTATCAGTATCACGGATAACCGTTAAGGCACGGTCGTGAGAAAGGAAAAACCGCCGAGGAATAAGAAAAGCCTTTGTTTTCTTGTTTCGGGCTGTATGAAAATATCATGCAGACTGTCACATATATTTATGTGGAGTGCTATCCGGAGTTGACTTTTTCGGCTGTGAATGCACTTTGTATTCACAGCCTTTTAAAATATATGAAAGGGAAAACAAAATGAAAAAAAGATTTTTAAAAACAATTGTGTTTGCGGTAATAATTATTTCGGTTTTGTTTACCGCAACGGTTTGCTGTTTCGGAGCAGATGAAGAATTAACCGCTCCCGTAACTGCAGTACGGCAAGACGGTGAATTTACCGTAGGTGAGGGCGAAGAAGCGGTTACATACGATTTAAGTAATGCGGAAGATGCAGAAAATTATGTTAATAATTATGCGGACAACCTCGGAGAAGATGCCGGTTTTAACAGCCATATTAAAACGGCTATTGAAAAAGTAAGGGAAAGTATAAAGTCTTATGCAACATTCCGGTCACTTATTCCGCCGATAGTTGCAATAGCACTTGCACTTATTACAAAAGAAGTATATTCATCACTTGTAATAGGAATTATAGTAGGCGGTGTTATTTATTCGGGCGGAAATTTTGAAAAAACGATTACCCATGTAATTTCTGACGGATTTGTGGCAAATCTTGCCGACAGTTACAATATGGGTATTATCCTTTTCCTTGTTATATTGGGTGCTTTGGTTGCTATGATGAACAAGGCGGGCGGCTCTGCGGCATTCGGCAGACGGGCGACAAAACATATTAAAACAAGAGTCGGTGCAGAGCTTGCGACTGTGGCGCTCGGTGTACTTATATTTATTGACGACTATTTTAATTGCCTTACTGTAGGCTCTGTTATGAGACCTGTTACGGATAAACAAAAGGTTTCAAGAGCAAAACTTTCATATCTTATAGATGCCACGGCTGCGCCCGTTTGCATAATTGCTCCCATATCCTCGTGGGCGGCGGCAGTTGCCGGTTTTGCAAAGAGCGCCGGAGAAGAAAACGGCATAAGTCTTTTTATTAGAGCAATTCCGTTTAACTTTTATGCAATTCTTACAATAGTGATGATGATTCTTATTTCAGTATTGAAATTTGATTACGGTCCTATGAAAAAGCATGAAATAAATGCCGTCGAAAAAGGCGACCTCTTTACATCGGGCAAAAAGAACGGCGGAGAAGACATTGAGGCAAATCCCAAGGGCAAAGTTATAGACCTTGTTTTGCCGGTAGTTGTTCTTATAATCTGCTGTGTTATCGGTATGATTTATTCCGGCGGATTTTTTAAAGGTGAAAGTTTCATAAATGCTTTTTCAAACAGTGATGCTTCGGTAGGTCTTGCATACGGCGGCGGAGTAACGCTTATTTTATCAATAATATACTTTTTGATAAGAAGAGTTATTTCGTTTAAGGATATTATGGAGTCTGTTCCCGAAGGCTTCAAATCAATGGTTCCGGCAATTATGATTCTTGCCTGCGCATGGACATTAAAGGCTATGACCGATTCACTCGGTGCAAAAATATTTATTTCTCAACTTGTTGAAAGTTCCGCAGGGAGTTTCCGGATGTTCTTACCTGCAATTATATTTGCAATAGCGGTAGGTCTTTCATTTGCAACGGGTACTTCATGGGGTACATTCGGTATATTGATTCCCATAGTATTAAGTGTATTTGACAGCAGTAATCCTTTGCAGATTGTTGCGATTTCTGCCTGTATGGCGGGTGCCGTTTGCGGTGACCACTGCTCACCCATTTCCGATACTACAATTATGGCATCGGCAGGTGCTCAATGTGACCACATTAACCATGTTTCCACTCAACTTCCGTATGCACTTACGGTTGCCGGGATTTCATTCGCAGGATATATTCTTGCGGGCTTTGTTCCGAATGCCGCAATAGTTCTTCCTGTTATGACGCTTGTTACGGTAGCGATTATATTCGGTGTTAAGAAAGCGAAAGAATAAGATTTATACTGTATAATTTAAAATAACCGGTTTGTTAATTCCGTGCTGAACGGGAACGGCAGACCGGTTTTAATAATTCCTTTAAAACTTTTAATATTTGCACTATTTACAAAAGATGTGCGGGTATGATATAATTACCGTGAATATATGTAATTATTCGGAGGAATTTATGGAGCGAAAAAGCGGTGTACTTCTTCATATATCATCTTTGCCCGGTGAATATTCTTCGGGCTGTTTCGGCTCGTCTGCATTCGATTTTATCGACTTTTTAAAAGAGTGCGGTTTTTCTTATTGGCAGGTACTTCCCTTTACGCCCGTTGATGAGTGTAATTCCCCGTATAAATCTTTTTCCGCTTTTGCCGTCAACCCGTATTTTGTCGACCTTGAAACTTTACATAAAAACGGTCTTTTAACGGCAGATGAATTAAAAGAAGCAAAACAGAAAACTCCGTATTCCTGCGAATACGACAGGCTCTCGAAGGAAAGAGTTCCGCTTCTTATAAACGCTTCAAAAAGAGCAGACGGCGAATTAAAACGGAAAATCGAAAAATTTGTTGACGAAAACCGTTATATTAAAGATTTTTGCATATTTATGGCTCTTAAGGAAGCAAACGGAAATAAAGAGTGGATTTTGTGGGAAACCGAAAATTATTCCGATGAAACATATTTCGGCTGGTGCTTTATTCAGTATGAGTTTTTTATACAGTGGCAGAAAGTAAAGAAATACGCAAACGAAAAAGGAATAAAAATCATAGGCGATATACCTATTTATGTTTCGTTCGATTCGTCTGATGTTTATTACAACAGAAAACTTTTTCTTATGGACGATAACAACCGTCTTACGGATGTTGCCGGAGTTCCGCCGGATTATTTCTCGGAAGACGGTCAACTTTGGGGCAATCCTTTATATAATTGGAAAGAACTCGAAAAAACAGACTTTTCGTGGTGGAAAGAAAGAGTGAGTTTTGCACTTAATCTGTATGACGGTGTAAGAATAGACCATTTCAGAGGAATAGAAAGTTTCTGGGCGGTTCCGGGAACGGAAAAAACAGCACGAAAAGGCAAATGGGTAAAAGGTCCCGGAATGAAACTTGTAAATGCTCTTAAATCCGTTGCAGGCGATAAACTGATTATTGCCGAAGATTTGGGTGATATTACGGAAGATGTTATTAAACTTGTGGAAAAAAGCGGTTTTCCGGGTATGAGGGTTTTCCAGTTCGGTTTTTTCGGAGGAGATACAATACATACACCGCCCCACTATATAAATAACTGCATTGCATATTCCGGTACACACGACAACACCACGCTTCTCGGCTATCTTTGGGAAACACCCGAAGACACAAAACGGGATATTATGAATTACTGCGGTTGCGACCCCGACAAATGGAATGAACAGGGCTGTTCGGCAATCGTAAGGAGTATTATGGCGAGCGGTGCGGGGCTTACCGTTTTCCCGATACAGGATTTATTGGGCTACGGAAGTGATACTCGTCTGAATGTTCCGGGCAGAGCAGACGGAAACTGGATGTACCGCATAACACCCGAACAGCTTTCGCTTATAGATAAAAACAAATTAAAATATTACAATACGATTTACAACAGGTTATAATTATGTCGGATTTAAAAGATATTAAACTCTTTCTTCTTGATATGGACGGAACCGTAAATCTCGGTTTTGACCCCATAGACGGAGCAAAAGAATTTTTGCAGACCTTAATAAAACAAAATAAAAAATATATTTTTCTCACAAACAATTCTTCAAAAAATGCTTCCGATTATGTCGAAAAAATGCGTTCTCTCGGCTTCCCGTGTAAAACGGAAAATGTTTTTACAAGCGGTATGGCGGCAGGGCTTTATTTAAAAAAGCATAATCCGAATGCAAAGGTTTTTGTTTGCGGAACAGAGTCTTTGAAAAAAGAAGTTTCGTCTTACGGTGTAAATATCTGTGACGAAAATGCAGATACCGTACTTTTGGGATATGATACGGAACTTGACTATGTTAAAATCCGCAAAGTTTGTGATTTGTTAGACGGCGGTGCACAATATTTTGCAACAAACTGCGATATGGTCTGCCCGATAGAAAACGGCAGATATCTGCCGGACTGCGGTTCTTTTGCCGATATGTTTTATAACGCAACAAAAAGAAGACCGCTCTTTTTAGGCAAACCCGACAGAACAATGACGGATATTCTTGCAGAAAAAACGAACACGCCTTATAATGAGATTGCCATAGTGGGTGACAGAATTTATACGGATGTTAAAACGGGCGTTAATGCCGGTGTTACCTCGGTACTCGTTCTTTCCGGCGAAACAACGAAAGAAGATGCCGAAAAATCCGATTTTAAACCGACTTATATTTTAAACTCGGTGAAAGATATATTAAATATAATAAAATAAGGAGTTTTTAAGATGAAAAAAGTAATTTGTCTATGTTTAACGGTTGCAATGTTTATTTCGGTTTTATCCGTTTCATCATTTGCAATAATTGACACCAACGGCGGTATTATGGGTGATGCCGACAACAACGGCAAACTGGAAATTGCCGATGCCAGAGCCGCACTTAAAGCCGCTGCGGGAATTGAACCGTTTGAAAGCGAAGATATCGGCAGAAGCGATATAGACGGCGACGGAGTAATTTCCGTAAGCGATGCCCGTGCGATTTTCAGAGCATCCGTCGGTCTTCAGGATTTGGATATAGGCGGAGCGTTTACGGGATTTGACGGCGGTAATTATTTTAATACCGCAGACGAACTTGTGGAATATTTCAATACGAATCTCAATAAAATCAAGACTTCAAGACCGGGCTTCACAAAAACAACCGAAGAAAAACTCAAGGACTTTAATATAGAAGAAGACGGTGCTTTCGGTATAGTGGAAAAAGGCACTATAGATAATATAAAGAGCAAAATTACCGAAAACATCAATTCTTCAAACGACACATCTTATATTAACAAAGGAACTGCCTGCTATAACGAAATCTCTTACGAGGGCGAGGATTATGTTTCCGAAGCCACGGCAGATGACCTTATGGGCGCAACTGCGGTTGTTGATGAAAAGAAAAACACTCTCGAAATAACGGTTTGTGTAAAAAATACCGAAAAAGCGGAATTAAGTACTTCCGGCTACAGCAAACTTCTTAATCCCGCAAATATGGAAGAAGACGGCATAGTAACCGCACTCGGTTATGTAAATCAGTTTGTAAATGCAGACGGATTCAGAACAACATATAAAAACGGTGTATTCAAAGCAACATTTGACCTTAAAACAAATAATGTAATTGAATACAAGGCTTCTTATGATGTTAATATTTTCGCACTCGGAAACGAAGGACTTTCTTTAGGCAGTATCCTTTCCATATTGGATATTTTCAAACTTTTCGGCGGCGGACAGTCTTCCTCAACTGTTATTAAACTTAACAGCATAAATTATGAATCGGAAAAGACATTTATATACAATGAATTTGTTTGGTAAGGACGGTTGATTTTTGTGAAAAAATATGTACTTGCACTCGATCAGGGAACAACAAGTTCAAGAACGATAGTTTTTGATAAAAAAGGCAGTATTGTTTCAAAGGCGCAATTTGAATTCAATCAGATTTATCCGAAAGCCGGTTGGGTAGAACATAACCCTCTTGAGATTCTCGATACCCAGTTAAGATCACTGTCACAGGCAGTGGAAAACGGCAAAATAAATACAGAGGAAATTGCCGCAATAGGCATTACAAATCAGCGTGAAACAACGGTTCTCTGGAATAAAGAAACGGGAAAACCCGTATATAACGCCATAGTTTGGCAGTGCAGAAGAACAGCGGATATTTGTGAAAAATTAAAGGCAGACGGTCTGGAGCCGTATGTTAAAGAGCATACGGGACTTCTTATAGATGCATATTTTTCGGGAACGAAAATCAAATGGATTCTTGACAATGTGCCCGAAGCGAGAAAACTTGCAGACGAAGGAAAACTTCTTTTCGGTACAATCGAAACATGGCTTATATGGAATTTAACGGGTAAAAAAGTTCATGTAACCGATTACAGCAACGCTTCAAGAACAATGCTTTTTGATATTGAAAAACTTTGCTGGGATAAAACTCTTTGCGAAAAACTCGGTATTCCCTTCAATATTTTGCCCGAAGTCAAAGAGTCAAGTTGTGTTTACGGTACCGTTTGCGGTGATATTCCGGAAATAAAAGAACTTGCGGGTATTCCGATATCCGGTGCAATAGGCGACCAGCAGGCGGCTCTTTTCGGTCAGGCTTGTTTTAATGCGGGTCAGGCAAAAAATACATACGGCACGGGCTGTTTCTTACTTATGAATACGGGTGAAAAGCGTATTCACTCAAAAAACAGTCTTATTGAGGGTATCGCATGGGGCATAAACGGAAAAGTCTGCTACGACCTTGAAGGCAGTGCTTTCAATGCAGGCTCGGTTATTAAATGGCTTCGTGACGAATTAAAAATGATAGAAAAAGCAAGTGAATGTGACAGCCTTGCCGAAAGCGTAGAAGATGCAAACGGAATTTACCTTGTACCGGCATTCACGGGTCTCGGCGCTCCGTATTGGGATATGTATGCAAGAGGCTGTATCATAGGTCTTACAAGAGGTGTAAACAGAGCGCATTTTGCAAGAGCGGTGCTTGAAAGCATTACTTATCAGGTAACGGATTTGGTTGAAGCAATGACGAAAGACAGCGGCATTTTAATGTCCGAAATGCGTGTAGACGGCGGTGCTTCCGTAAGTAACATTATGATGCAGATTCAGTCCGATATGATAAATACAAAGATTAACAGACCCGTACTTGTAGAGACAACCGCTCTCGGTGCGGCATATATGGCGGGTCTTGCAGTCGGTTTCTGGCAGAGTTTTGACGAAATCGAAAATATCCGTGAGGTTAACCGCATCTTTACTCCCGAAATAAGCGAAGAAAAAAGAGAAAAACTTTTAGAAGGCTGGCACAAAGCGGTAGAACGCTCAAAAGACTGGGAAGAACATTAACGTCTGCCGTATTCGGTGCAGAACAAAAAATAAAAAACAGGGGCTGTTGTATTCAGCAAACAAAATGCAACAGCCCCGATGTCTTATAACAATTCAGAGGAAATATATGGAATATTTAAGTTTGGCTTTGGGCGTACTTTCCGTGGTACTTCTTATTGTATTATTGATTTTTATTGCGGAAATAAAAAATAAAAACAACAATACGGGATTTGCGGAGGAATTTTCTAAAAACCGTGAGGAAAGCCGCCGTGCGCAAAAAGAAACAAGAGAAGAACTTATAAAAGGTCTTGAAGTTGTCAGCGGAAAACTTTCCGATATGACAAAGGAAAATTACAAAAGCCGTATTGACCTCAGTGAGAATGTAATGAACTCACTTTCAAAAATTCAGACCGGTAATGCCGAGCAGAACGAACGGCAAATTCGCTTTTTGCAGGAAAGCCTCGGAAAAATGCGTGAAAGCAACGAAAAAAAACTTGAAGAAATGAGAGCAACGGTAGATGAAAAACTTACCGAAACTCTTAACACAAGGCTTAATTCTTCTTTTAAAACAGTTTCGGAACAACTTGAAAATGTATATAAATCTTTAGGCGAAATGAAAGAACTTTCGCAGGGCGTTACAAAAAACGTTACCTCTTTAAACAGAGTTTTAACAAATGTCAAAGCAAGAGGTACCTGGGCGGAAGTTCAGCTTGAAACAATTCTTGACCAGACTATCCCGGGTATGTACGAAAAGAATTTTTCACCCAAAAACAACAGTGAAAGAGTTGAATTTGCGGTAAAAATTCCGAGCGGAGAGAAAAAAGACGGCGTTATTTACCTCCCGATAGATTCAAAATTCCCCATGGAAGACTATGTCCGCCTTTGCGATGCGGCGGAATCGGCAAATCCGGAACTCCTCGCCGCCGCAAGAAAAGCGCTTGAAGACCGTGTTAAAGCGGAAGCGAAAGATGTTTCAAAATATATCTGTGAGCCCGTTACAACTCCGTTTGCAATCCTTTACCTTGCAACAGAAGGACTATATGCCGAAATCGCATCATCAAAAACGGGCATTGCCGAACAACTTCAGTCACAGAATATTATGATAGCGGGACCCACTACCGTTACGGCGCTTCTTAATTCGTTTGCCATGGGATTTAAGGCGATGGCTATAAACGAAAAAGCAGACGAAGTAAGAAATCTTCTTGCCGCCGCAAAAACACAGTACGATAAATTCGGTACGGTACTCGAAAAAGCACGGAAGAAAATCGACGAAGCCGGAAAAAGCCTTGAGGAAGCACAAAAAAGAAATGACCAAATACAGAAAAAACTTAAAGGCGTAGAGGTTTTGGAAGAAAACACTTCCGATGAAATTCTCGGCTTAACAGACGGTTTATAAAACCGAAAGGAACAGTTATGATAAATTATTGCGTTATCGGTACATCGTGGATAACAAAAGCGTTTATTGACGGAGCGAACACCGTAAAGGACTTAAATCTCTACGGCGTTTATTCCCGTTCAAAAGAACGGGGCACTGTCTTTGCAAAAGAAACGGGCGCACAAAATGTATTTACTTCGCTTTGCGAAGTTGCCGATTCGGATTGCGATTTTGTATATGTTGCAAGTCCGAATGTCTGCCATTATGAGCAGTGCAAATACCTTTTACAAAATAAAAAAAGCATTATTTGCGAAAAGCCCGTAACCGTTACGGCAGAAGAATACAAAGAACTTTTTAATATTGCCGAAGAAAACGGACTTGTGTATTTTGAAGCAATTATGTATATGCACAACCCCGTCAGGACGCTTTTTAAAGATGCACTTAAAAAAATCGGAAAAATAACAAGTGCAAATATAGATTATTCACAACTTTCTTCAAAATATCCGGCGCTCAAACGGGGTGAACTTCCGAATATTTTCAACCCCGAAATGAAAACGGGCGCTCTTAACGACCTCGGTATATACTGCGTTTATCCCGTTGTCGATGTTTTCGGTATGCCGAAAAAAATCAATCCGACACAAAGTTTCTTAAATACGGGAGCAGACGGCTCCGGCTGTGCCGCATTCATTTATGACGGCGTTCTTGTAAACATTACATATTCAAAAACGGGGCAGAGCCGTTCATTTTCGCAGATTATAGGCGATGAGGGAACGGTAACCGTTGAGGGCGTTTCCACTATGACAAATATTTTTCTTTATGATAACGGCGGAAACAAAACTCAGATTTTCGGTGATAATACAAAAACCGTTTTAATGGCAAATGAAGCCGAAAGTATGGTCAAGTTTTTAACCGATATGAAGAAAAACAGAGATTTTTATATTGAGTGTAATAAAATGACGGAAAATGTATTGAAATGTATGGAAAAAATGAGGACGGAAAACAGGTGAAACAATGCTCCGTGACGAAATAAAGAATTTTTTACTCGAAAAAGGCGTAAGCGATGTCGGATTTTGCCGTATAGATAATTCCGATACCGGTTTAAGTTATGCCGTAAGTATTGCGGTAAGACTTTCCGATGCGATTATTGACGAAATAGACGGCGCTCCGACACCTACATATTTTAATCATTACAGAACGGTAAATGCGTTTATTGACAGATGCCTTTTGGAAACGGGACTTTTTCTGCAATCAAAAGGATATAAATATATTACGGTTGCCGCTTCGCAGAGTATGCCGGGAACACCGTTTAACGGAAGATATTCCCATAAAGAGGCGGCAAGAAAAGCAGGACTCGGCACTATAGGCAAAAATTCACTTTTCCTGCACAAAAAATACGGTGCAAGAGTACGGCTCGGCACGATATTTACCGATGCGGTTCTTGAAAGAGACTGCGAAATGCCCGAGAATATATGCACCGGCTGTAACGCCTGCGTAAAAGCCTGCCCGTCCGGTGCAATAACGGGCAATGATTGGTACGAGGGCGTAAAAAGAGAAGATATTTTTTCACCTGCCGTTTGCAGTGAATATATGAAAACATCATATAAAAACATAGGCAGAGGTGCTGTTTGCGGTATTTGTATGAAAGTCTGCCCGGCAAATAATCCTGTAAACAAACTTTAAGAAAGGAAGCGGAATTATGGCAAAGATTCTTGTTGCCGATGATGAGGAACTTATATTAAAACTCATAGGCGACTGTCTTAAAAATGAGGGACATACGCCCGTTCTCACAAAAGACGGCGAAACCGCATTGCAGTATTTTGAAAAAATGCCCGATATCGAACTTGCCTTACTTGATATTATGATGCCGGGAATAGACGGCTGGGCAGTGTGCAGAAAAATCAGAGAAACAAGCGGTATTCCGATTATCCTTATTTCCGCACGCTCTCAGGATTTTGACCAGATTATGGGCTTTGAAGCAGGCGCAGACGATTATGTAACTAAACCGTTTTCGCTTCAGATTCTTATGAAAAGAATAGACACTCTTTTAAAAAGAGGCGCCGTAGCCGTAAATAACGCCAAAAAAGATACAGACACGCTTTTTCTTGACGATATAAAAATAAAAACCGCCGCACACGATGTATTTTTAAACGGCGAACTCGTTCAGCTCACATTAAAAGAATACAAAACTCTTGTAAAACTTTGCTCCCATGTCGGCAGAGTATATACAAGAGAACAACTTCTTGACGAAGTGTGGGGGCTTGAATTTGACGGCGACAACAGAACGGTGGATTCCCATGTCGCAAGACTTCGCACAAAACTCGGTGAATGGGGTACAAAGCATATTAAAACGATTTACGGAACGGGATATAAAGTAGAGTAAATCCCGAAAAACAGGGAGGCAGAGTTTTGAAAAAGAAAATCGGCATACGGAAAAGACTTTTTCTTGAAATAGGTTCTATAATTGCCGTTTGTCTTGTGGCTCTTGCCTTTGTAAATTCACGGCTTATAGAAAATGTTTATATTTTCAGTGCAAGAAGCCACCTGAAATCAATCAGTCAGAAAACAGAGGATATTAAAGGCGATTATAAATATGAACTTTTAAAAACCGAAACGGAAGAAAATGTTTTTATAGATTTATATGACAGCAACGACAATCCTTTGTACGAAAGTGACGGCTCTTTTATTTCCGGAAAAAAACTTACGGTAGTAAAACGCACAAACAACAAAGACGGCAGTTATTTCAATATTCTTTCCGAAGAGGGTACAACTACGCAATATCTTCTTTTCGGCAAAGATTTTAAAGACGGAAAACACATAGAAATTACCGAAGAAATAAACCTCATACAGGAAAATGCCAAAACGGCAACAACGGTAACGGCTGTACTTTCTTTGGCGGCGCTCTTTATTTCACTTATAGTCGTTTCGTTTTATTCAAAAAGATTTACAAAACCGCTTATTAAAATGAGCGAAATCACATCAAAAATGAGCGGTCTTGATTTTTCTGAAAAACTCAATGTAAAAAGAAATGATGAAATCGGTTTTCTTGCCGATAACATAAACACGCTTTCTTCCTCTCTTGATACGGCGCTTACGGAACTTAAAACAACAAACGCCCGTCTTACCGAAGATATAGAAAAAGAAAGAACTCTTGAAAAAATGCGGAATGAATTTGTTTCCGCCGCTTCACACGAACTTAAAACACCCATTGCGATAATCAGAGGTTATACCGAGGGGCTGAAAATGCTTTTGCCGGAAGATGATAAAAACGCCACAGAATATTGCGATATAATTATGAACGAATCCGACAAAATGACCGACCTTGTAGTAAATCTTATGGAAGCGTCTCTTTATTCGTCGGGTGCAAAAAAACCGGATTTTGACGATTTTGATTTGAATTCATTCCTCTTGAATTTTATGAAAAAAAGCGCACCGCTTTTTTCCGAAAAAGGGATAGATGCAAAACTTGAAATCCCCGAAAACCGTACCGTTTACGGTGACGAAAAACAACTTGAACGGGTGCTTTCAAATCTTGTTTCAAATGCCTGCAGTCACGCATCGGGCGAAAAGAAAGTCATCATTTCCGCCGATGTTACGGGCGAAAAAGCCGTTATATGCGTTTATAACAGCGGAAGTCACATAGACGACCGTGACAAAGACAATATTTTTACGAGTTTTTACAGAGCGGATAAAGCACATTCACGGGCAGAGGGGCGTTTCGGTCTCGGTCTTTCAATAGTAAAATCAATAATGGATTTACACGGCACAAAATGTTGGTTCACAAACTGCACAGACGGTGTAAAATTCTTTTTTGAAATAGCGTACAGCGAAAAATAAATTAAAATAAATTTCCGAAAGGGTTAATATGGATATAAATTTTGTTATACCGTGTCTTCTCGGAGTAGAGGGCATTATCGCAGACGAACTTCGTGTTCTCGGAGCCGAAAATGTAACAGCCGAAAACGGCAGAGTGCTTTTTTCGGGTGACGAATATATGCTTGCAAGAGTTAATATTTCTTCCCATTTTGCCGAAAGAGTGCAAATTCTCATAGGCTCGTTTGAAGCGCATACATTTGACGAACTTTTTGAAAAAACAAAAGCACTCCCGTGGGAAATGTGGATAGAAAAAGACGATGCTTTCCCCGTTAAGGGGTATTCGTTAAAATCAGACCTTTTCAGCGTGAGCGACTGCCAGGCTATTATTAAAAAAGCGGTAGTCGAAAGGCTTAAATCAAAGTTCGGCATTTCGTGGTTTGACGAAACAGGTCCCGTTCATCAGATTCAGTTTTCTTTAATGAATAATAAAGCGTCACTTCTTTTGGATACTTCGGGCGCAGGACTTCATAAAAGGGGTTACCGCTTACAGCAAAACGGAGCGCCTATGAAAGAAACTCTTGCGGCGGCTATCTGCTCACTTGCGAAACTTAAGCATTATCATACACTGTATGACCCTATGTGCGGAAGCGGTACGCTTCTTATAGAGGGTGCTTTGTATGCCCACAATATAGCGCCCGGTCTTAACCGTCATTTTTCGGCTGAAAGATTCGGCGTACTGCCCAAAGAAATATGGAAAACAGAGCGTGAAAGAGCGATTTCGCTTGAAAAAACGGATACGGACTTTACGGGTTACGGCTCCGATATAGACGGCGAAGCGGTAAAACTTGCCGCCGCTAATGCCGGCAGAATTAAAATCGGAAATAAACTTCATTTTGAAAAACGGGATATCAGAGATTTTAAAAAGTCAAGCGAACGGGGAACGGTGCTTTGCAATCCCCCGTACGGCGAAAGACTTCTTGATTTAAAAGAAGCGGAAAAACTTTACCGTGAAATGGGCAAAGTATTTGACAGACAGCACGGTTGGAGTTATTATGTAATAACTCCCGATGAGGAATTTGAAACCTGCTTCGGCAGAAAAGCGGATAAAAGAAGAAAACTTTATAACGGTATGATAAAATGTCAGCTTTATATGTATTATAAATAAGAGGAGGAAATTATGAAGCATTTATTTATTGTAAACCCAATGTCCGGCAAAGGCACGGCGGCGGAAAATTTTAATGAAACTCTTGAAACGGAAGTAAAAAAACTCGGACTCCCGGATTTTGAAATATATGTTACAAAATCTCAGGGAGACGGGCTTGAATATACAAAAAAACAGGTTGAAAAAGGCGAGCCGATAAGAGTATATGCCTGCGGCGGCGACGGCACATTATATGAGGTTGTAAACGCCTGTGCGGAGCACGATAATGCCGAGGTTGCGGCAATTCCTTTGGGAAGCGGAAACGACTTTATAAGAATTTTCGGCAAAAAAGAAGACTTACTTAATATAAGTGACCATGTAAACGGTACGCCTATGGAATTTGACCTTATAAAATGCGGCGACAGATATGCAATAAATCAATGCTCCATGGGTTTAGATGCCGAAGTTTGCGCAAAACAGGCAAGTTTTAAAAAAATGCCTGTTTTGTCGGGTGAGGCGGCATATACGGCATCTCTTCTTTACTGCTTTATAGGCAGAATGAAAAGCAGATTTACCGTGCAGATAGATGACTGCGAACCGTTTACGGATAATATGCTTTTCTGTGTTGCCGGTAACTCACGCTGGTACGGCGGCGGATATATGGGCGCTCCGAAAGCACTTACCTATGACGGACTTCTTGATTTTATTATCGTAAAAAAAGATTGCCCGAGAGTTAAACTTCTTACCCTTATAAATCAGTATAAACGGGGCGAGCATCTCTCCTGGGCAAGAACGGTTTTCAAAAGAGGTAAAAAAATCACGATAAAAAGCGAAAAACCCGCCGCAGTTAATATAGACGGCGAGTGCGAATATGTTACCGAAAGCACATTTGAAATTGTGGAAAAAGGTATAAAATATGTTATTCCCGCCTGCTCCGATTTCCTTGAGAGAGTTAAAAACGGAACGGTGTAAAATGTTAATGGATTATTACGAAAGTTTTTATTTCGTAATAATCCATTTTTGATAACAAAACCTTTGTATCTATATAAAGTATAACATTATTTTATACATGTGTTGTATATGGAATTACCCAAAATATCAAAAGAATCAATGTGACAATTACACCGAAACCAATCGATAAAAGAACTGTAGTTTTTGTTCTTTTAATTTCTTTTAATACCATTTCCGACTTGGGCATAATAAATAATTGTTTTCTTTCTGTCTTTTCTTCATCGGTAATTTTAGTCAAAAGAGAACCCACAACAAGACCAATAATGTTTGCGGCTAAACCAACAAAAAAACTATCCAAGAAAACCGGCGGAGTTGTTTCGGTAATTGATGAATATATTTTTGCGGCACCACAGCCGATAAATCCCAAAAGCATTCCGCAGAAAGCCCCTGTTTTTGTAATCCGCTTGCTCCATATTGACCCGATACATACCGGAAGCCATGAGCAGGCAACAACTGTTGCGCCTAAGAACATTATCCAGAAAACCGCCGGAGGATTCAGATAAGCTAAAACCATTACAATTGTAGCTACTATGATGATAGCAATACGACCGACACCTAACTTCTTTTTATCATTTTTTATTTCTAAAAGGTCATTCGCAACTGCAGAACCTATTATTGATAAAAATGTTGTTGCTGATGAGATACCTGCGGCTAAAATCCCCGTCAGTAGCAATACGCCAAAAACTGTCGGAACTAAATTTTGTGATACCCAGACAATTATATGTGACGGACTTTCTAATTCAGGTTCAAAAACATTCATTAATGCTGCACCGCATTTAACAACAAATTCAAGAATAAATACAAATAATGCTGCCCAAATTGAAGAACGAATAACAGTATGTTCATTTTTAGCCATTAAGTATCGGCTTGCCTGCCATGGACCAACCATACATACAGACATCCAAACAATACCATATGCAAACGCCCAAATAATGTTTTGTGTACCCGTAGGATAAAGATAGGACAAATCACCCGACCAAGATAGAATAGCGGGTTTCTTTTCTGCCAGTTGCTCAACAATATTTATCCAACCGCCACCTTTTGATGTCGCTATTCCAATTACTATTACGGTAATTATAGTAAAAAGACTGAACATTATAGTGTCTGTGATAAGAACACCTTTTGAACCTGAAGATACTGTTAGAACTGTGAAAGTAATTAAAGCCAACAATATGCAAATTGTATAATCGACTCCGGTTACAAGATTCATCAATGTTCCTATGCCCTGCATTGTTGAAAGCAAGTATACAATCAATGTGATTACTTCTGTAACGGCAGCCAATTTTTTTAAAGCCGGAGAACAAAATCTTTTTCCGAAAAACTCCGGTATGGTATTACATTCGCTTCTTCTGAGATATCTCCCAAAAAAAACGCCCCCTAATACATATCCGACAGTTAACATAGCCCCCAGCATTATCAACGGAGAAAAAAATCCCGAAAAAGATTCTCCGGCATCTCCGAAGTACAAACCGGTTCCGCAATATGATGCAACCAAAGACCCGACAATTAAAAATGTAGGCGCTTTTCTACCAGCTACAAAAAAATCATTAGCATTTTTTACACGTCTGCTGATAATCAATCCGATAATGATATACAAAACCATGGATATTATCATACCCAACAAATAAATATTCACTTGTTTTTGCCCTCCATATCATAGTCTTTTTTCATGCGTGTGTAAGATAATATTCCGGCGGAAGCAATCCAAATACCTACAAAAACAGCGATTGCATATTCCATAGTTTTTCCTCCTTATATTCTTTTCAGAACCTCTTCACTGAAGTGGTTCATTTTTTCATACCAGCCAAGCATATAATCAGACACTGAAGGTGTCCTTTTGCTTGCATAAATACCCCAAACATACCAATAGTAATAGATTATTGCGGCACAAGCCAGTAAATGAAGTTTTTCCTCTTCGGTAGTTAGTCTGCCGAAATAAGGATATAACCATTTGTCCATATCCTCATAATTTGAGTTGTTAACAGCGAACAATTTACAAATATCGTACCCTATATCATTATCCCCTGCAAATTCCCAATCTATAATTGAAAGTTCTTTATCTTTTATAAGAAGATTCGGTTCATATAAATCGTTATGGCAAAGAGATTCCTGCCACTTGTTATTATCCAACCAATTAAAAATCGGCTTCATTTTTTCATTTAAAGAAACCAAATTTCTATAAGAAAAAGAGTCAACAAACCTTTCAATATTCAACATTTTTTCAGCTTCTTTGCGATAATCGAATGTAAAACCTATACGATAATCCGAATCGTGCAACACTTTCAATTTTTCTGCAAGTAATGAAATGTGTTTCATATTTGAAAAATCAAAAGTCTCGGTAACAGAAATATATTTTGAAATTTTCCATCCTTCGATTTCATCAATATATAATAATGTTTCGTCTATTATCAGTTTTTTCGCTGCTCTAAGAGCAGAGGCCTCTTTTTTTCTGTCAATAATTTCTAAAGCGTTTTTACCCGGATGACGATATATATATTCTTCGCCGTTGCACAAGAATTTAAATGATCGATTATTCAAACCGGCATTTACCGGTTGTATATCTGTAATATCAGATAACTCACAGCATAAAATCTTACATATATTTTCAAAAACACTTACTTTATTATTGTAAATATATTGCGGATCATATTGTTTAAGTTCCTCCATATTATCGAATTCGAGAATATCATTATCTGAGCATTTTAATCCCCACATTTTCAGTTTATCGACATTTTCTGCATAAATAGTTTCCCAATACATATATTCAATTCCGGATCGACCGTAATAGTCTTCAAGAATTTGTTTGAAATCTTTGGTAAACTGTTTATCAAAATAAGCATGTCCGTACATTATCCATTGATTGTGAGACGGTTTGTTTGTATCAACAATCAAATTTTCTTCGCCGAATATAAACGCTCGTTCGGTATAACTTGTACCCGGAAGATATACAGAACAGTAAAAAGCTCGGTATTCGTACTGATGAAACATATTATTCGGATAGTAATTATCTGAACAAATTATATATGTATTTGAAAGAAAATCACGAGCGGCATAGACACTGCTGTGTGTATTTTTTAACGCATATTCATTATTGACAACGAACTTTACTCCGTATTTTTCACGAAGATAAAAAAACTTCTCCATCATATAACCGACCACTAAAACTATTTCGTCTATACCGGCTTCATGGAGTTGGCGAATTAGCCGTTCTGTCATTACTTCACCTTTAACAGATATTAACCCTTTGGGCAACTCATACGAAATCGGAATGAACCTCGTACTCATTCCCGCAGCCAAAATAATTGCATTCTTGACTTTATAAGGTTCCAACGTTACTAATCCTTTTTCGGTTATTCGGTATTCTTCATCTGATAATCCGGCTTTTATCAAATCAGTGACAATCGAATTTACAGATCCTAAAGAAAAACCGGTTTTTTGTGCAATAATTCTTTGGGTTAATGAGTTTTTTGTTTCTGCCATTATTCGCAAAATTTCAAATTGTTTTTTATTCATTTAAGACCTTTTCCTTTTAAGATAATGTAAATACAAAAAGTTGTTTTGTTCAAATACTGTAAGCGAGTTGCGCTTTTTGAACATTTATATTTAATCATAAATTTTCCAAAATGTCAACCAATTGTTTTTTCAATATCTTTCGGTATTAAAAAATTATATAGAAATGAATACTAAAACCACCTAAAACCAAACTGAAAGCCAAAAATAGATAAAAATAGATAATGGTAAGTAGTAAAATAAAGATTCCAAAATAGGGAATAAAAAGAGATCCGCATTGAAACCTGTGGTATAATTTAAGCGACCAAACCTAAAACACCGGAGGTAACAATATGGATCGCTTAAATAATAACACAAATAAAGGAA
>JAZUHA010000328.1:0-6982 GCA_045641485.1 Acutalibacteraceae bacterium | reverse complement strand
GCTTGTTATTCATAAAGTAATATATAATCGGCACGCAGTGCCCCGAAACTCCACTCTTCACTCTCCACACTCCACACTTGCGAAGCCACACTCCACTCTGAAAAAGGTAAATATCGGAGAATGAACTGCCGGTTATACAGGCTAAAAACTAAAAACTAAAAACTGATATTACCATCTGTTCTCAACATACTCGCAGAAAGCGTACATATCTTTAATCTCAATTTTTCTGCCGTCGTCAAGCACGGCGGTGCCGTTCCATTTGCCGTGTACCTGATGTGAGTGCATTCTTAAAGCAAGGGCATTTGTATCACAATGGTGGTCATAAAACGGAGTCATGGTAAAATCAAATCTGCCGTCTTCCGAAATAAAGTGCCACGGTTCCATATATTTGTCGTCTTTCGGGAAAACTTCTACATCGACAGCACCGAATTTATGAAGCTTTCCGTCATAGAAAACAGCGGTTTCGGTAGCGTTGCTTTCGTCACCTATACCCCAGGTGATTTCAAAACCGAATGTGTGTTTACTGCCGTCTTCTTCAGTTACATAGGTTGAGCCGTTGCCCCAGTACCAAACAAGGCTGTAGGGTGTATTGACTCTGCCCCAGTCAAGACAGCAGAAAGTGTTGTCTTTAGAAAATTCGACTTTAATATTACCGTTTCTGTAATATCCCTCACACGGCATGGAGTTCTGTTTTGTTGTCATAAAATAGCTTGTGGGGTGACCTTTAAAGGGTAAAACGGTTGTAATGTTTTCAAGACCTTTCGGTATATCCATTTTAAATTTACATTCACATTTGCCGTCTTTTGATTTATACCATAATGTTCTCTCTGTTTCTTTTGTGTCAAATTCAAAATCGGCACAGCCGAGACCTTTTACGGTGAATTTAACATTATTCGGAACATCGCCTTTCGGCGGAAGAACATATTTATCTTTACCGCCTACAAAAAGCACGGTTGAATCCGCTATTGTACCGGCGGCGTGTTTTTTGCTTTTGTCGGGGTGCTTAAGGTCGATAAGTACAGCGGAAACATATCCGCCGAGTGTGATATTTGCAAAACTCAACTGTACCATATAATCGCCGTTGCAAATCTGGTAAAAATCCCATTCTTTTCTGTGCAGGGTGGGTTTTGAGTTGTTGCGGTCATAAGTAAAAACATTGTGACGGGCGTAGCCGGGTGAAAGAAGTTTGCCGTCTTCGGAAAGAAGCCTTGTAGGCTCGGTATATTCTTTTTGTATACTCTTAAATTCGCCTTTTATCCAACTCGGATAAGTTCTTTTTAATTCACTCATAATAAAACCTCCCAGACTATATGTATATTATAAAATATAACAACAAAATGCGGTTTTGTCAACTGCTGAAACTCAACAAAAACGGGTACACTAATAAAAAAACTACCCGGAGTGATTATATGGCGGTAAAAAGCGTTGAAGAATTTAAAACGTATTTGTTGCAGGAAGAAAAATCGGAAAACACGGTTGAAAAATATATGCGTGATGTACGGGCGTGGCGAGAGTGGAGTGTGCAGAGTGGAGAGTGGAGTTGCACGAAAGAAAGTGTAATTTCCTACAAGAATTATTTGATTGAAAAAGGTTATGCCGAGCGGAGTATAAACAGTATGCTGTGTTCCGTAAATGCGTTTCTTGATTTTTCGGGGTTGAATGATTGCAAGGTTAAATTACTTAAAATGCAGAAAGAGGTTTTTTGTGACGAAAGCAGGGAACTGACGGAAAAAGAATACAAGCGGTTATGCAATACGGCTTTAAAAGACGGGAACAGGCGGTTGTATATGCTGTTGCAAACGCTGTGTAATACGGGTATTCGTGTGAGTGAACTTAAATTCGTAACGGTTGAAGCGGTAAGGAACAGTAAAATGACAGTCAGGTTAAAGGGCAAAACAAGAACGGTATATTTTATTAAGGATTTAAAAAATATGCTGCTGTCTTTCGCAAAGGAAACCGGCATTTTATCGGGGCAGATTTTTATAACGAAAACGGGAAAACCGTTAAATCGCACAAATATATGGAAAGAAATGAAAAACCTCTGCCGTAAAGCAAAGGTAAAAGAAAGCAAGGTATTTCCGCATAATTTACGGCATCTATTCGCAAAGATGTTTTACGCAGTAAAAAAAGATATAGCAAAGTTAGCGGATGTTTTGGGACATTCAAGTATTGAAACCACACGGCTGTACATTATAACAAACGGCAGCGAACACCGCAGGATTATGGAAAAAATGAAGATGATTCTTTGAAAACACCGAATACAACATAATTTGAATTATGTTGTATATGCCGAAAATCCGCATTAAAACGCAAACACGGCATTGAAAATTTTCGCTGTTTTTCGTGCAATATATTGCATTTTTCGTTCAAAAAGCATATAATATAATCAAAAAGAAAGGAGTTATCTCTATGGCAAATACGACTACGAATATCAGTATACGCATGGATTCCGATTTGAAAGCACAGGCAGAAGCACTTTTTAATGAGTTCGGTATGAATATTACCACCGCATTTAATATTTTTGTGCGTCAGACTTTGCGTGAAGGCAGGATACCGTTTGATATTTCCTTAAATCAGCCTAACCGTGAAACACTTGCGGCTTTAGTTGAAGCGGAAAAAATCGCAAAAGACCCTAATGTAAAAGGATATAACGACCTTGACGAACTGTTCAGAGATTTAAAATCATGAAAGAAACAAAATATACTGTAAAACTGACCTCGAAATTTAAAAAAGACTATAAAATGGTAATGAAACGAGGACTTAATATATATTTGCTTGACGAAGTTATCACCATGCTTTCCACCGGTAAGGAGTTACCCGAAAAATATTAAGACCATGCTTTGATAGGAAATTGGCTCGGTCATCGGGAATATCATATTCTTCCCGATTGGTTATTGATTTACCGAGTTGAAAAAGATGTTCTTGTATTGACATTAGCCCGTACCGGCTCACACAGCGACTTACTCAATAAATAAATACCCACGCCGACAAGACCTTTTCGGTTTATTTTTGAAAAGGTCTTTATTTTTGTATGATTTATTTATGAAAATGTTTAAAATATTTGTTTTTCGGGTGTTTTCGTCTTTACAAAACCAATTAAAAATGGTAATATTAAGTAAATAATTTTGCAAAGAGAGGTATTTTTCTTTTTTGCGGATTATTATGTACTACATAATTCAAATTATGTTGTACGGCTGATTTATGTACTTGACGTCAGTGCATAAACCAAAAAATGAACAAGGGGGTGCCTTAACGGTACGGCAAAAAACAAAAACACAAAATGTTCCGCTGTGTTTTTGCGGATTATCAAAGAAAAACGGGACAAAAAAATAATCCTTAAAGGAGGAAAAAAACAAATGAGAAAAAAGATTTTGAGTATCATACTTGCATTAACTATGATACTCAGCGTAATCCCCTTTGCGGGTTTGACGGCGTTTGCGGAAAACGGCTACACCACGGTTACGGAGTTCAATATCCCCGTTAGTGCAAAACTGGCGGATACT
The DNA here is from genome assembly GCA_045641485.1 of Acutalibacteraceae bacterium. Taxonomy (GTDB): domain Bacteria; phylum Bacillota; class Clostridia; order Oscillospirales; family Acutalibacteraceae; genus DTU089. The sequence goes on along the minus strand of JAZUHA010000328.1, from coordinate 3,479 downwards.
TCCCCAATTCCGTCCTCTCTCGTTGACTGCACCTTTGAGCTGATGCAGGATAAAAAGGTTATCGGCGGCAATACGATTTTCGGTGCTAACCCGATGCCGGCTTCCACAACGCTGACACTGCATAGCGTAGGCAAGGAAACGGTTAGCGGCGAGTGGACAATCCCGCTTTCCGAGAATACGGACTGCGGTACATATTATTATAAGGTAGTTCAGACCACGACAGCACCGAGCTACTATGTCATTGATGATGGCGTTTGGTATGTCACGGTTGTAATCACCGAAAACGAAGCTAAAGTTATCACGCTGAATTATGTGGTGGATGAAAAGCAGGTCGAAGACGAAAATAACTTCACATTGAAGAAGCAAAGTGGCGTGGCAACAAAGAAATCCGAAAGCGGCGTTACAACACTGACACTTGGCGGTAATGCACCTGTAGATGAGGGTGCGTATAATACGGCTGTCATTAAATCTGATTTCACCATTGACTTCACGAAAGATTTTGAAATCAACGGTCATGTGACGGCATCGTCCACTTGGGACGGTAGTTTTATCGGATTTGTCCCCGGTGACTCAATGCCCGACCCTCTTCCCGGCGGTGGCACTATGGCAGCATATGAAAGATCCGAGTTCGGAAATAGTATAGTGTTTGAGTTTGATACCTATGGCAATGGCAATGAAGGTAAAATAGGAGATGCCGGGTATGGTAGAGAAGATAAACACTTTGCCTTGATGAAAACTGATAGCTCCGGTACCGCATCTATCGTTAACAGTCAGATTAAAGTTAACGCAAATGATGACGGAGTATGGGATACCAATCTTCCGTACACCATTACGCTTGATACAAAGGGAACTTCTTCCACTTCGGATGACGTGCTCACATTCAATATAAACAACGGTGCATATAATTGGTCTTACACGAACCCGACGGCACAGTTCGGTAAGAATGTCGCATACTTCTTGATGGGCGGTGCTCTCCGATACGGTCCGAAGGATTGGGTTGGAACATTACCGCACAAGACGGAAATATCATTCGAGAGCTTTAAGTACATGCAGAAAATTACGGTTACCGCAGGTGAAAAGATGCTCTTCACTAATACCACCAACTGTATCACCTCATGGGCTGCCTTGCAAGCGGCTATCAATGCTGCCGGCTCGGCACAGACTGTCATCACCCTCACGCAGGATCTGACGGCGAGTAGTAGTGAGAACGGAATACAAATTCCGAAAAATGCGGACATTGTCATCGACCTCAACGGCAAAACTCTTAATCGTAATCTGAACAGTGCTGTAAATAATGGATATGTCATTTATAACAATGGTAAATTGACAATTCAAGACAGTGCTGCCTATACAGATGAAAGCGGAAACTATATCTCCGGCAAGATTACCGGCGGCAAAAATAAAAATGCCGGCGGCGGTGTGCAATGTGAAAAAGGAAGCACATTGATTATGCACGGCGGTAGCATCACAAACTGCACATCCTGCGACGGTGGCGGTATAATGGGTTGGGACGGTGCAACAATTACTATGGACGGCGGCACGATCCACGACAACACCGTAAGTGGCACCGGTGCCGGTATCGCCGCAACTGTCGGTTCTACTATTACGGTTTCCGGCGGCGAAATCTATTCCAACACCTCCACATCAACCCAAACGAACGATCACGGAGGCGGAGCAATCGGAGTGTGGACTAATTGTACCATTAACATCTCAGGCGATGCAAAGATATATGACAACAAAGCAAATTTAGGCGGTGCGATCGCAACGTGCAACGCATCCAAACTCAATATGCAGGGCGGTTCGATCTTCGGCAACACGGCGACCGTAACCGGAGGTGCATTCAATAGCAGAAGCAATGGTGATTGCTTTACGATGACCGGCGGCAGTATCACCGATAATATATCAGCCGGAAACGGTGGCGGTTTGAATTGTAATTCAAACACCGTCGTCACTTTAGGCGGCACGGCGGTAATCACCGGAAACAAGAAGGGTGATGTGGAAAATAACGTCTATCTGCCCAGCGACAAAACCGTTATCCTTGGTACCGGCGACAATGCCCCCAAGGACGGCATGAAGGTCGGCGTTACCATGGCGAACGGCACAGGCGTATTCACAAACGCAAACGACACTGATTATTCCGATAAGTTCAGTGCAGATGATACTTCAAAGGTTATCAAATATAATGCAGACAAAAAGCTTGAGATTGTGAAAGCTCACACCCACACAAAAGGCACATCTTATATGACCGACGGCAAGGCACATTGGCTTACTTGTGCCGGCGAAGATTGTCCGCTTAAAACCGTAGAAGATTATTTAAACGCATTTGCGGATGATTCAACAGGTGCTGCATTAAAAGAAGCACTCGGCTACAAAGAAACCGTTGATAAAGGCGGTCTTATGGGCAGACAGGGACTTATAACGGATAATGTTCTAAGTCAGGAAAAAGGCAGAACAATAATAGGTCTTACGGAACAACAGCTTGAGAGTATCGGTGACACCGTTATTGTTAAGGGTGCCGACGGTGCGGGTAAAGAAGTTGAAGTAACTCTTGACTGTGCATACACCTATTTCTATGACACTACAGACGGCACAACTAAAAAAATTACAGCGGAAAGTCTCGGTGTTGACGTATTTATTATTATTGACAATAACGGCAGCGGAAATACAATAGACGGCTACGGCTACTACAGATTGTATAACAGCAGTTTGGAAAATTTCATGTTCGATGTCTTGTTTATTAACGATAGCCAACAAGGATAAAATTAAGGAGGAGTGAAACATTATGAAAAACAAAATGCTTAAACCCGAAATAGAGTTTATAAGGTTTAATACGCAGGATATTATTACTACCTCCGGTGAGAGTAAACTTAAAAATTTCAAGGGCACTCCGGTTGTCGATGATACCGATAAGTCCTTAAATCAAAATTACGGCGGCTGGACAGGATTTAAAAACAGTGCCGGCGAAATACAGTAATTCATCAAAAAACCTCTTCCCGGGTAAAACCGGGAGAGGCTTTTTTAAGTAATAAATAATAGTGAACAGATAATAATTTCGAAGCCCCGACATTATGCATTGTGCATTATGAATTTTGAATTAAGAAACCGATTTATCGTTCTTTAAAAGCAAAGAATAATAAATCGGTTAATTTTTTTATAACATATTAAAGCCGAAAGTTCGTATTAAACCGAAAATGAACATATAATCTTATTTATATACATAATCGGTTATAAATCGGCACGCAGTGCCCCGAAATTCCTCATTCCTAACTCCTAATTCCTCACTGAAAAGTTAAATATCAAAGAATAAACTAACGGCTATTCAGTCTGAAAACTGAAATCTGAAAACTGATATGTAATGACCGTTTGTCAAGAGAAATTTTGCAAAAAGTCAAAAATTTTTATTGAAATCCGGGAATACCCGGAAAGAGCCTCAGGTAATACAGATTATCGGCATTGGCCACTCTGATATACGCGGATTG
>JAZUHA010000327.1:0-2905 GCA_045641485.1 Acutalibacteraceae bacterium | reverse complement strand
AATTCAGTAATCTGCATGTAATAAACATACCTTGGAACGGTGTGCAAAAAACAAATTTTATTAAAAGATATTTAACTTCAATAAAGTATTATTTTATTTCATTTTCCGAAATAAAAAAAATCAACGCTTTGGATTCGGTTTTTCTTCAATCTAACAATACTGCAATTTTTCCCGTGATTTTTGCGAATTTTTCAAAAATTCCCATTGTATATAATGTTCAGGATATTTTTCCTTTTGATGCTTTGGCTGTAGGTATGCTCTCAAAAAAGAGTCCGGCATTTTTTATACCTCGGTTTTTACAACGAATTGCATATAAAAAGTCAGATGCGCTTGTAACAATCAGTGATGATTTGAAGAAAACAATAGTTGCCGAATCAAAAAGAGATGTTGATGTCGTTTACAACTGGTCTTACAGAAACGAAGCGTATGATATAACTGACGAAGAAAATCATTTTTTGAATACATATAATATCAAACGAAGTGACGGTTTCAGAGTAGTATATGCCGGTAATATCGGAAAGATGATGAATATTTCAATGCTTGCCGAAACAGCCTTGTTGCTGAAAGATTATAAAGACATAAAGTTTTATATTATCGGAGAGGGTTCTAACCTTCAGAATTTAAAAAATACGGTTGAAAGTCAAAGTTCGGATAATGTTTTGTTTTACCCTCCGCAACCTATGGAATATGCAGCCGACAATTATTGTATGGCAGATGTTAATATAAATCTTGTTCCGAAAGGTGTTATGTTTACCTGTACTCCGTCAAAAACAAATACCTGCCTTTTAAGTCAAAAACCGACGGTTGTTTCTTTGGATTCGGAATCTGATATGGCACAACGCTTAAGCAAGGTTGATAAATGGACCGTTGTTGCTCCCGATGATGCAAAATCTATGGCGGAAGGTATTTTGAAATATTATAAAGAAATCGACTGGAAGTCGGGCGAAACTGCAAAAAGCAGTAATTCCGCAGAATTTATTGCAAAACTCGGACCTGTGGAAAACGCATATAAATATGTTAAGATACTTGAAGAAGAGGCTAATAAATGAAGTTAAAATATTACTTTGCTAAATTTTTATCTAAAATTCAGTTGCCTGCAATAAAAAATTCAAATATTGATAAAACTGCTAAAGTTTATGAAAAATGTGTACTCGACAGAGTTAATATGGGGAGATATTCTTACCTTTCAAAAGAAGTTTGTATTACCGATGCGAATATAGGTTCATTTTGCTCGATAGGCAGAGGAGCAAGTATCGGTGGCGGAATTCATCCTCTGAATACGGTTTCGACTTCTCCTGTTTTTTTGAAAGGCAAAAGCGCAGTCGGAACTGATTTTGCCGAAATTGATTATTCTCCGTCAAAAACCGTTCAAATAGGCAATGATGTTTGGATAGGTACTTCCGCATATATTAAAGCCGGTGTTAGTATGGGTGACGGTGCGGTGATAGGTGCTCATGCCGTTGTAACTCATGATGTTGAGCCGTACAGTGTTGTTGCCGGTGTTCCCGCAAAGGTTCTGTATAAAAGATTCAGCGATGAAATCTGTGAGAAACTCTTAAAATTAAAGTGGTGGGATTGGTCCGATGAAAAACTCGAAAAATACGGTAAATGTTTTGAGTCACCGGAGCAGTTAATAAAAATTATTGAGGAAGAAAATAAATGAAAATTGTTCATCTTTGTCTCGGTTGTTTCTACCCGGATAATTATTCTTATCAGGAAAATATGCTTCCGAAATTTCATAAAGAACTTGGGTTTAATGTTGAGGTAATTGCTTCAACTCAAAGTTTTGACGAAAACGGGAAGACGGTTTATCTTGATAAAACCGGTTCATACCAAAATGAATACGATATTAAAGTAACTCGTTTACCGTATAAAAAAAATAATTCCGTAGGTCATAAATTAAAAAGATATATAGGTACATATTCCGCAATAGAAAATGCCGCACCCGATATTTTGTTTATTCACGGTGCACAGTTTACGGATATCAGTGAGGTTGTAAAATACTTAAAAAAGCATCGTGATGTAAAGGTGTTTGTTGACAGTCATGCTGATTTTTCAAACAGTGCCACAAACAAGGTTTCAAAGTTTTTGCATAAAACTCTTTGGCGGTATTGTGAGCAAAAAATAAATCCTTTTACGGAAAAATTCTACGGTGTTTTACCTGCCCGTGTTGATTTTCTTGTAAATATGTATAAGCTCCCGAAAGAAAAGTGTGAACTTCTTGTTATGGGCGCCGATGATGATATGGTTAAAGAAGCAGGAAAGCCCGAAGTTATAAAGGATATACGAACACAGTATAATATTGCCGATGATGATTTCCTTATTGTTACCGGCGGTAAAATAGATAAGTGGAAAAAACAGACGCTTCTTTTAATGGAGGCTGTACATAATATTGATAATCCGAATGTTAAACTTATTGTTTTCGGTTCCGTAACCGAAGAGTTGAAGGACGATATCAACAGACTTTCCGACGGCGTTAAAGTTCAGTATATCGGCTGGAAAAAATCAAATGAATCATATCCGCTTTTTGCTTCTTCTGATTTAGTTGTTTTCCCGGGCAGACATTCCGTTTTCTGGGAGCAGGTTGCGGCACAGGGTATACCTATGCTTTGCAAGGAGTGGGACGGAACAAAGCATGTTGATGTAGGCGGTAATGTTGAATTTTTAACCGAAGACAGCACAGAAGAAATACAAAATGCAATCCTTGAATTGTTAAATAATCCCGAAAAGTATAAAGCAATGAAAGATGTTGCCGTAACTAAAGGTATGAAATTATTTTCATATAAGGATATATCAAAGAGGGCAATAAAATAGTTTTATGCCTTTCAACTGTATCGTTTTTTAAAGTTTTATATAACCGAAAACTTAAATAAAGTTAATTTTTTACGGATAGGATTTTCTCATG
>JAZUHA010000326.1:0-9697 GCA_045641485.1 Acutalibacteraceae bacterium | reverse complement strand
TAAACCGTTTTTTTGTTTTATATTTGTTCGATATACTATATATAGACAGATGTACTTATTGTTACAACCCTTAAGCCTGTATTTTGCTTGCAAAATACGCCTGAAAACCCGCAAGGGTTTTCGCCTGTTTCCTGAAATCGCTTTGCGATTTTGCCTAAATCCTACGCCGCAGGCGTGCCTGACCGTGAAGCAGTCCTGAATGCTTTAAATCTTTCCCACGGAAGTTGTGAAATTATTACGGCGGTGAAAACGAGGCAGCATCCGAGGAGTTTTTTGCCTGCAAATTCCTCGCCAAGGAATATTGCACCGGAAATAGCCGCTATAACGGATTCAAGGCTCATTATAAGTGTTGCCACAACGGGATTGAGATTTTTCTGTGAAATTATCTGCAATGTAAATGCCGCTCCGCTTGACATAACGCCGGCATAGAAAACTTCAAACCAGCAACCGAGAAGCATATTTGCATCTACCGTTTCCGTAAAGAGCATCACAACCGTAGAAACAACGGAGCAGACCATAAACTGAACAAGCGACAGTCTTACGCCGTCCACTTCATTTACATAGCGGTCTACTATTGTAATCTGAACGGAAAAACAGAATGCGCAAAGAATAAGAAAAACATAACCTAAAGGATTGCTGTTTTTATCCTCGGTACAAAGAAAAAACATACCCACAAGCGCTATTCCGACACAAATCCACCTTATAAGCGAAACTTTTTTCTTAAATACGATAAGCCCTATTATGGGAACTATGAGCATATAAAATGTGGTTAAAAATCCGCTTTTACCGACACCCGCAAGGTGAATACCCGCCTGCTGAAACGCAGTCCCCCCGAAAAGAGCAATACCGCAGAATATACCGACAACTATAAGTTTTTTTGAAAAGAATTTTTCATACTCGCCGTGCAAGCCCGGACCGTTCTTTTTACCGTTTTTATAAAATACCAATGAAACGGGCAAAAGCGCCGCTACCGCAAGATATGAACGAAACGACAAAAATGTAAAATTGCCGATTTTATCAAGTCCGCTGCTTTGCGCAACAAACGATGTACCCCATATAAGAGCGGCCGCAAGCATTAACAATGCTCCGACTAATGTATTTGGTTTCCCTTTGTTTTTTGACATATTATTTCTCTCTTTCGACAAAACTCAGAAGATTGTATCACACTGCAAACGCAAATGCAATCTTTTCGGCAATTTATTTCCCGTTTAAATGTACCTCAACCACACAGCCATATCGCACTCCCCCCTGTTTTCACAGCAGGAGTACGGCACAAGATTTATTTTTACTTCTTTTCGTTCTGCATCATTCACATCAAAATACAGTTTGTTATTCTTCTCGGTATCTTTTGTTACGGTACCGAAAGCAGTAAGGGTATTAAGTGAAAACTCCTCACTGTAGCTTACCTCGGGCGTTTTCTTTGTATTTACAACCGCATCAAAAAGAAGAAAGTCGTTATCGCAACTTTCCGCACAGTAAACAACGGGACCATACATAACGCAAACTTTACCCGCATTACTGCGAACTCTTTTATTTGACAAAACAAAAACGGGTTTCATTACAAATTCAAAATTCAAAGAAAAATCGTCATTTAAAATTTCCGTTTCGGCATAACCGTTTTTAAGTATGTAATCGCAGTCGAAATTATACTCCCCGCACCAGCCCGGTACACGCACAAAAAGATGTTTACCTTTGCCGTTTTTAATATTCACACTTACTTTTCCGTTTAACGGATAATCTGTTTTAACTTCTATCTGCGTTTTTCCGACAGTCGCACGTGATGCGGTATACTGATGAATATAAATTGCATCTTCACTCTCCGAAAACAGCGAACCGCCTACAGATGCCAAATACCGTGCTACATTCGGCGGACAGCACGAACAGTCAAAGTCTTTTTTGCGTTGAGTAATCGGAAAACGGTCTTTTTCTTTTGTTGCCGTATTACGGCTTCTGTCCGCAAGGTTTATTTCAAGCGGATTTTCATAGAAAAAAGATGTACCGTCAAGAGAAACGCCCGAAAGAATACCGTTATACATTTCTTTTTCAACTATATCGGCATATTTGCCGTCGGGCTTAAGATTTTTCATTCTGTCCGCAAATAGCGAAAGTGAAATTGAAGCACAAGTCTCGTTATATGATGTATCATTCGGCAAATCGTACGGCACGGTAAATGCTTCACCGAGATGTGTTGCGCCTATACCGCCCGTTATACACATTTTTCTTTTTGTAATATCGTCAAAAAGCTTTTCGCAGGCAGAAAAAAGTTCACTGTCACCCGTGTAATAAACTCCGTCTGCCATGGCACAGTAAAGGTAACACGCTCTTACGGCGTGACCGAAAGCCTCGGTCTGCTCCCTTACGGGCAGATGGCTTTGATTGTAATTCGGGTTTCCCCACGAAAGAAGCGGATCGTTTTCTTTTTCCGGGTGTTTTCCTCTTTCGTTTAAAAAATGCATTGCAAGATCAAGGTATTTTTGCTTTTTCGTAAGATTATATGCTTTAAAAAGTGCAAGTTCAACTTCCTCGTGACCCGGCGTCAAAAAGTCTGCACTTTTTTCTTCTTTAAACACTTTTATGATTAAATCGGTATATTTTTCGGTTATATTTAAAAATCTGTCGTTTCCCGTAGCTTCAAAGTATGCTACAGCCGCTTCAAGCAGATGACCGAAGCAATAAAGTTCGTGATGATTACGGTTTTTAAATTTGTTTTCCGGCTCAACCACGGTATGATATATATTGAAATAGCCGTCTTCCTGCTGATTTTTTTCCGTTAAACCGATAAGTTCCTCTAACTTTTGCGAAAGAATTTCATCGTGGTTTTTACTGATTATGTACGATGCGGCTTCCATCCACTTTGCAACATCGGAATCCCAGAAATAATGAGGTTTTTTATATTCGCTCCCCTCTTTCCATAAAAAGCGGAACGCTTCAAATCTGCCTACTTCTTCATATCTGTTTTTCACTTCGTGAATAACGGTTTTTCGGTTTAATTCCTGTTTTTTATACCAAAAACCGCCCGTTATATCAACATTTTTATAACTTACGCTTTTAATTTTTTCCATAAATACGCCACTCCGAAACAAACTAAATAATTACTTTTTTTCGAGTTCTTTTTTCATATCCTCAAAACCGCAGTTAATTGCGGAAGCGGTATATTTGCCGAGTGAAACAAACTCGTGATAATGGTCTTTCGGGTCACCCATTGTATAGTCATTATCGGGCACAATATAGCCGATTTCATCATTCGCAAGCCCGAAAGCATAAGTATCTTCACCGAAAATCTCACGAATTGTTTTATATTTAAAGTCTTTTTTTGTAAAAGAACTTTCCGCTTTTAAAGAAGCGCCGCCCGTTAAAAGGTCACAGCAGTATTCACCCGGAACAAGAGCAACCTTAAACTCCTTACCGAACTCGATATACCCGATTTCGGTATATACGGCGTATCTGTTTCTGCTCTCTTTAAGCACCTTATAATTTGCAAGATTAAGTTTGCCTGCCGTTACTATTATCGGATTTGTTACGGGCACACGCACTTCCGCAATACGGATATTAAGAAGCGGTTTTACCTGCTTTTGTGTAACACTTTCCCATTCCTCACACCAAAGAGTATATTTATTTCCGTTTTCTTCGGAAAGTTTTTTATCGTTTTCAAACTCATCTTCATCAAACAGAAGTTTGTCTTTTTTTATCTCATCAAGACTTTTTGTAAGAGAAAGAATTATTCTGCCCATTTCAATACCGAATCTTTTTGACTGTTCGTATCTTGCTTTTAAACGCAAACCGTCATTTGAAAGTTCACGGGAAGAATAAATGGCGCAGATTGCACCGTTAAAGAACATAAAGTTAAAGCCTGCTTTATTAACGGTTTCTCCGAGATAATATATATAATCACCCGAAAGTTCATGTCCGCTTTCTTTTCTGTCACTCGTGGGAAGCCCGGCAACATCCGGGTGTATGGGCACATTTACTATCATTGTAGGAGTTTCGGTTTTTTCGTCCGGTACAAAAGTCAGCCTTGTTATTACGGTAACAAGTCCCGTTGCGGACGGGCGGTTTTTGTTTGAAAAATATTTATCGGAAATATCTTTTTGCGCTATATACATTTCACCCGGTTTCATATCCTCAACCGCTTTAAGCATGGTTTCACTTACACGCTTTAACAAAAGCCGTGAAAACTCCTCGTCTACGCCTTTTTCGGGAATACCTTTACCCGTTCTGTTCCTTTTTATATTTCTGTGAATTTTCCCGAACAAATCAGTCCAGAGTCCTTCGGTATCTATACAACTGTGTGTATGAGTTGAAAAAACATTTACCGAAGCAACCTTTTTTTCGGGATGTTTTTCTTTTAAAAGTTCTGCAAAACGTTTCCTTATTTTTCTTATATCAGCATTCGTAATGCCGATACAGTCTACCGTGCAGAAAACGGACAAGCCTCTGCCGGAATTATCGTCAAGCACGATAATCCTTGCTTTCATACTGTCTATTACAAACTGAACAAGGTTTTTGAAATTATCGTCGGGCGAAAGATATCCGCCGAGATAATAAGGCCTTTCAAGAATATCATCGGGAACCAAATCCACGCAGCCGTATCCGAGGTGCCATTTACCGTTCTTTGACGGATTTTTGAGAAACCTCTTTGTTCCCTCATAAAAATTTTCCGCTTTATACGAATCAAAGTCGGAAAACTCCCTTCCGTCTTTAAGAGTAAGCGAAAATGCACCCAAAGCGCCGTTTATTGTTTTATCGAGAATTTTAATTTTTGTTTCTTTTTTCATAACTTCCCCCGCCTTTATTTCGGCAAATCAAGTTTTTCGTATTTTTTCGCAAATTCATTAAAAAATGAAAGCATTTTATCCGTTCCGCCTACGGAATTACTCTCTGTATTCAGAACGAGAAGCGGTTCGTGTACGCTCATACGAAGAAGAAGCCAACCGTCGCCGTTTTCTTTATTGAAATTAATACGGACACCCTCGTAATTTACGGGCGAAACGGTAATAAATCCGGTATTTTCGGCAAGCGATTTTAAATCACCGATTACGCCGTTACCGTATTCACGGAAGTCTTCAAGAAGAATTTTTATACGGACTTCTTTTTCCTCTTTCGGCACTTTAAGATTTTCTATAATGCTGTCTATCGTCTTACCCGTTTTTGCAAGGCGTGCCGCTTCTATGATGATTTTTGTTATAAGATATGCTCCGTCATCAAGATAGTAATTCTCGCTGAATGCGGCGTGACCGGAAGTTTCTATGGCAAGAGGCGCTTTTTTATTTTCTTCTTTTGTCAGGCGTATTGCTTCATCAATAACATTTTTATATCCTCTTTTAAATCTGTGATGGACTCCGCCCAAATCTTTTTCTATAAACTCGCAAAGACCGTCACTCGTTACGCTGTCCGTAACAACGGTACCGCCCTTTTCGTTTTTAAGAGCGATATACGAAGCCAGTGCAACAAGTTTGTTCCTGTTTATTTCATCGCCGTTTTTATCTACGCAGGCGGCTCTGTCGCAGTCAGTATCAAATATTACGCCTAAATCGGAATTACTCTGTTTTACAGCTTCGCACACAGAAGCCATGGCAACTTTATTTTCGGGATTCGGAATATGGTTAGGAAAAGTGCCGTCGGGCTCAAGATAACGGCTGCCGGAAATATCGGCTCCGAGAACGGAAAGGACATTATATGCATAAAATGCACCTACACCGTTACCCGCATCAACTGCGATTTTCAGCCCCGAAAGAGGTTTTTCGTAATTCTCTCCGTTTACGCCTTTTTTAATCATCTCACAAAGGTTTTCGCAGTAAACTTTCATATTGTCAAGCTGTTCCGCTTTATTGCCGTTTTCTTTAAGTTCCGCCGTTTCGTTTTGTGCAGTCAGAAGTATTTCTTTTATATCGTCACCCGAAAAACCGCCCTCACGGGTGAAAAACTTAAGACCGTTCATCTCCATAGGCAAATGACTTGCCGTAATTTCTATTGCGGCATCCACCTTGAAATTAACAAGCGACATAAACATTGACGGAGTGGAAGAAAGTCCGCATGAAAGCACCTTTACACCAACACAAAGAAGCGTTTTTGTAACTGTTTTACAAATATGCTCGGAACTCACACGGGAATCGTATCCTACAGTTACGGTAAGTTCATCTTTTCCGAGTTTATTTTTTATAAAACGTGCAAATGCTTTTGTTATACATATTAGTCTGTCATCACGAAGGTCGATTTCACTTCCGTCTTTACTGAATGCAGTACCTCTGATATCGGTACCGCTTTTTAAAAAAAGTAAGTTTTCCATAATTTAATCCTCATTTCTTTTAATTACATAAACTGCTCTTTCGTCAGTATCTTTTACCGGTTCAAATGAATTCTCACGGTATATATTAAGAACGGAAAAACCGTTTTCCGTAACCGCTTTTATAAGTTCCTCATCCGTATAAGCCGTTTCTTTAAAACTCTCTGTTTTTCTTTCATATAAACCGCCGTTTTTTAAGAAAAAATCAAGCGTTAAACCTACGGTTTTATTATCGGCATACAGATGATTTTGCCATACGCAGAAAACATTTTTTTCATCATAAACAAAAGTGTTGTTTCCCAAAACAATGCGATGCTTATACACCGTATTCACATCAAAAATCATTATTCCGCCGTAATCAATAAAATTTTTAAGGCGTGAAAAAACTTTATACACATCTTCATAAGATGTTAAGTGATTTATGCTGTCAAGCGTACACACTATGGCTCTTACACTGCCGTAAAGGTCGGTTTCCTGCATTTTCTGGCACAAAAACAATATGTTCTTATTTTCGTTATAGGCTTTTTGCTGTGCTTCACAAAGCATATTTTCGGAAGCATCCGTACCGATAACATCAAAACCTTTTTCACAAAGTTTTAAAGACAATGAACCCGTACCGCAGGCAAGGTCAAGCAAAAGTCCGTCTTTTATTCCGTTATTTTCAAGAATTTTACAGATATAGCCGGACAGTGCGGTATAATCAACATTATTTGTGAGTTCATCATAAACCGAAGAAAAAGAGGTATAAGACATAAAAATCCTCCGATAATAAATATATTCTATTTTACCATAACGTGTAAAATAAGTAAAGTTTAAAAATGTTTTTTAACTAATACCAAAAAGACGAAAACTGTTGAAAAGTAAATAGAAATATGATAAAATGTCGAATAAGAGGTGGTAATATGCCTATTTTCCCGTCAATTCACAACAGAATAAAAGGTTTCAGAGAGCATTACGAAATACCTGTTGAGGTTGTTTTAAACGCCCTTAATATGCCAGAAGATGAATATAACGATTACGAAAGCGGCAAAGTTTTGCCTACCGTAGATGTTCTTTTAAAACTTGCCGACCTTTACAAAGTTACTCTTAAGGAATTTTACGGAAATGTTCCGATGAAAACGGAAATAAACAGCGGCGATAAGACCGATACCGCCGAATCTTACGATGAGGATTTTAAATTTACAGACCTTTCACCCATTGAAAAAGAACTTGTTTTAAGATACAGACTCTGCCTCAATAAGGAAGAATTATTTTTAAAAATGACCTCTGAAATGAAAAAAGAAAACAACTGATAACAAGTCAGAAAAAGCAAAAACCGAACAGCGAAAACCGATTACCGGCATTTTCGTTTGTTCGGTTTTTAGTAACCACTGACTAATTCATGTTTTAAAAAGCGATGAGGTAATCTGTGGTTACTTTATTTTCAAATCACAAATCCGCCGTTGACGGAAAGCACCTGCCCGGTTATAAAATCCGCTTCTTCCGACAGCAGGAATTTTACCGCATTCGCTATATCGCCCGGTTTACCGAGTTTATTAAGCGGAGTTTCCTCTTTTAATTCACTGACGGTTTCTTCCGCGAAAGACGACATCATATCAGTCATAATCACTCCGGGAGAAACGGCATTTACCGTAACACCCGAAAGCCCGACTTCTTTGGCAAGGGCTTTCGTAAGTCCGATTATTCCCGCTTTTGCCACGGAATAATGAACCTCAAGAGAAGCACCGACTTCGCCCCACATTGAAGCGATATTCACGATTTTTCCGCACTTTTCTCTTATCATATACGGCAAAGCCTCCCTGCTGCAATAAAATGCACCGGAAAGGTTTGTGTTTATCATTCTTTGCCACATATCGTCGGTAATATCCGTAAAAAGCGATTGTTCCGATATACCGGCGTTATTCACAAGAAAACTTACTTCTCCGAGTTCTTCACATATACACGAAAACATATTTTTTACTTCGGCTGAATTGCCCACATCACATTTAAAAATCTCACAAATTCCGCCGCCCGATAATATTTCCGCTTTCAGTTCTTCTGCTTTTTCCTCGGAATTATTATAATTTATTGCAACCGTATAGCCCGAAAAAGCAAGAGTTTTACAAATTTCTTTACCTATTCCGCGGCTTCCGCCCGTTACAAGTACAATATTTTTCATATTATTTTGAAGTGTATTTTTCGAGCACCGACGAATCAAATTCAACCTTCTCAAATCCTTCGGGTTCTTCAAAAAGTGATTTATCGGCATTTGCGATAATTTCATCTATATAAACAATCGTACCGTCTGTACTTTCGGTCATAACAAGCGCTTTACCGCTGAAATATGATACACTTCCGTCTTCATACTTCTGATATGTGAGTTCATTTCCGTCAACCGTTTTTTTGCCTTCTTCTTTGATTTTTGCGGGATCGGAAGTAAGTTTACCGGACAT
The DNA here is from genome assembly GCA_045641485.1 of Acutalibacteraceae bacterium. Taxonomy (GTDB): domain Bacteria; phylum Bacillota; class Clostridia; order Oscillospirales; family Acutalibacteraceae; genus DTU089. The sequence goes on along the minus strand of JAZUHA010000326.1, from coordinate 982 downwards.
AATATCTTTAAACTCCTGCCCTGCCGAGTTTTCTATTGCAGACATGGGAACGGTAAAATAAATCTTTGCACCGGGGTCTATAAGGTACACTTTATCACCGTTTAAAATTACACCCAACGGCATTTCCTCATAATTCGTTATAAGTGCAAACTTTTCACCGCTCTGAGCCATTTTAAATTCGGAAACAATACCGTCACTGAACATTCTGCCCTTTAACGTATATTCATTGCCTTCGATAACTTTTCTGTCATCTTGTTTTTCCTCTTGTTTCCCATCTTCTTTTTCGGCTTCTTCTATTCTTTTCTTTGAAATAGTTTCTTTTTCACTTTTTTTTGTTTCTTTAAGTGTAAAGAACTCTTTTGCCGTTGTTTTTTTCGCAGGCTTCTTTACCACCTTTGTAACGGGTTCACCCGATTTATCCGTTACGGCTTCTCCGTTTTCATTTGTTTCCGGTTCATAAACCGTTACCTCTTCTTCAGTAGTTTCTTCCGAAGCGTTTTCTTCGGTGATTACTTCTGTTGTGCTTTCTTCGGTATTGTCTTTTTTACCCATGTCAACCTTAAATTCGCACGCAGAAAGAGATGAAAGTAAAATTACAGCCGCAAGAATAAATGAAACATATTTTATTTTTTTCATATTCGGCACTCCTTAAATTTTTCGGTAATTTAATAATAACATCTTAAAATAATTTATACAACAATTCAAAAAATATTTTACAGAAATTTTAAATTCCGTCTTTCGGATATTCATCTTTTTTAACGACGGATTTAAGATAGGAAAATGTATCTTTTTCACCTTTTTCTTTAAGCATTACAAGAAGATTTTCGAGAAAAATTGACGTTTCGGGATTTATCTTTCTCCTTGCTTTTCCGCTCAAAAAGTAGTCAAGTGCATACCCGTCATTATATTTATTTCCGCCGTAAATCTTACTTGCGGCAACACGGTCGCAAAACATCTCCGCCACATACTTTACGGGCATTTT
>JAZUHA010000325.1:0-3745 GCA_045641485.1 Acutalibacteraceae bacterium | reverse complement strand
GCTCACAGAACGACATGGCTACGATCCGACTTACCGGCTTCACCGTGGTCAATAATGTTTTCTATAATCATTTTCTGGCTGTCAGGGTGGAGTTTCTTTGCGGTTTCGTTAATCGGAAAAACAGAAACGATATCTTTTGCGGTTGTTTTCTTTATTATTCTTTCACGTTGTTTTCCGAGTGTTGCGAATTTAACAACATCAATAATTCCGATTTTTCTCATTTTAATTTTCAATGCCATCAGTTTTTACCTCCATTTGAATATTTTCGGAGTGCAAGTTTACTTAAAATTTCTCCGCAGGCGTAGGCGGAAGAATATCCGTCGCCCCTTAAACCGGATGTTCCTATGGGAATCAAACCTTCAACAGGGTAGTCGTTATCCATAGAAAGAGTACGGGAAATAATATCATCCCAATCTCTTGTTTCGTATCCGTAAACACTGCCTTCAGGGACACCGAGATAACGTGCAAAAGTCATGGGTGATGCGATTGAAATTTCTTCTATGTGGTCTCTTAAATCAATACCTGCTTTTTCTTTAAGTAAATCAATCGCAATATTTGCAATTTTTGTTTTCTGTTTGCTGTAATCTTCGGGCTTCAGATTATTCCAATCTTTCGGCGAGGAGAAAAATGTGGTAAAAGAACAAACGCTTGTGCCTTTTTCTGAAAATTCGGGATTTGCGATATTATAACAAAGGAATATAAAATAACGGTTAGTGCTGATTTCAGCAAGTGATTTATATTCTTTTTCCGAATCGGAAGTACCGCAAAGGAAAATACTGTAATCTTTAATTCCGAGTTCTTCCGGTGTTTTATCAAGTCCCATATATACGGTAAACATTCTTGCACCGTATTTTTGAGCCCGTGCTGTTGATAATTTCTTTTCTCTTTCGGGGACAAGATTTTTATCCATCATTTTGCCGTATATTATGTCGGGATTGATATTTGCAAGTACACAGTTGCATGAAACTTCACCTAATGTTGTTTTAACACCGCAACATTTTCCGTTTTTAAATACAAATTCATTTGCACGGCAGTTAAACCACGCTTCACCGCCGCACTCACGGAATCTTTCGAGCATCGCCACACTTATTTCATGAGAGGTGTGAGAGGGGATATATGCACCGTTTTTAACATAACTGTTTACCATTGAAGCATAATGGAGAAATGAAAGATGATTCATATCAACGCCGAGGTAACTCCAGTAAACTGCAAGAATATCCTGCGCTTTCGGAGGAATATTCAGTGCATCAAAAACCTTTTTGCAGTTATATGATCCTACCGAAAGTAAGTTCGGGAAGTTTTGAAAAAGTTCTTTTCCGCTCATAACGGAAGATTTTTCAAGCCCTTCTTCAACCTCGTCAAAAAGTGTAAACATATTCACTATAGATTCTTTTGAGCCGGGAACATATTCTTCCATTTTATCTATGAACTGTTCTTTGCCGGACGGCATTGTAACGTCCATATCCGTTCCGTCGGAGTATTTTGAAATAACTCTGAAGCAGTCGTCAACTCTGCACCAGTTGATTTTTACGCCGTATTTGTTAAGAAGTTTGCGGGTGTTTGCGGGTTTGTCCTCGGGACCTACTCCGCAAAGTTCGTGCAAAGACGGGTCAAATTCAAATCTGCCTCTTACAAATCCGGAAGCGCAACCGCCGGGAATATTGTGTTGTTCAATAAGTAAAGTCTTTTTGCCGTTCTGTGTTAATTCAAGTGCGGCGGCAAGACCGGCGCAGCCTGCACCAACGACTACAAAATCATAATGTTTCATTAAAGCACCTCTCACATAAACTTTTTAGTTATAGCATATAGAGTCAATTATATAAAAACAGATGTTCCGTTTTAGCGGAGCATCTGTTTTGAATTAAGTTAATAACTTATCTTACAATAGTATCATTCAAATCCATAAGCCCCTTAATGCAGGAAGAACCTACATACTGACCGATTGAAATAAATTCATGATAGTGGTTAGCGGGGTCGCCCATTGTAAAGTCGTTATCGGGAACGATGTAACCTACGGCATCGTTCATAAGACCGAAGCATTTTGTATCACTTGTGAATATCTCCTGAACATAGGGAAGACCGAAATCCGTACCGTTTTGTGAGCCTGCCGCCGTAAGTGATTCGCCGCCTGCAACAAGGTCCTGACAAACCTCACCGGGAAGGAATACGGTTTTAAATTGATTACCGAGTTCCATATAACCTACTTCGGAAATGATTGAATAGGTTTTGTTTTTGTTTTCGTCTTCTTTTACAAAGATTGAATAGTTTGCGAGGTTAAGTTTACCCGCTGTTTCTATAAGGTCGTTTGAAACGGGAATTTCTATGTTTTTAAGAGCAAGGTTAAGGAAAGGCTCAACCTCAACATCTCTTACCGGTACCCAACCTTCATACCAAACGGTGTATCCTTCGGCATCAAGAACATTTTCGCCTGACTCTGTTTTTGTGTCGGCATCAAAGTAAACGGGGTTAAGAAGTTCTTTTAAATCGCCGTTTTCGATTTCGTAAACAGAAAGGTTAAGAGAAAGCGCCATTCTTGCAATTTCATAACCGAATCTTCTTGACTGCTGCCAACGCTCGGGAAGGTCTGCATTATCGTTTGTTGCGCCGCGGCTCATATAGATACCTGCGATAGCGCCCTGGAAGAACATACAGTTATAACCTGCTTTACCGATTAATTCATCAAGATAATAAACATAGTCACCGCTGATTTTTCTGCCGTTATTTACTCCGCCTGTGGGAAGACCCGCAACATCGGGGTGAGCGGCGATATTAACTATCATTGTGGGTTTTGCCGAATTGTCATCGGGAGTAAATGTGAATCGTGTAAGTTCAGTCATAAGTGCTGTTGCGGAAGGACGGTTTTTGTTATTGAAATAGTCACTTCCGATGTCTTTGACAGAGTATGTAAGTTTACCGGGTTTAAGGTCGGCAAATGCTTTCTTAAGTGTTTCGGCAACAGTTGATTTCAGGAATTTCATATAATTTTCATTTGTTCCCTGAAGAAGTTCGCCTTCTGCACCCATACCGCTTGTAAGACCGTTTACGAGTATTTTGTAAATGTTCTTTGTCCAAAGACCTTCTGTATCAATGCAACTGTGGCAATGTGTAGAAGAAATATTGATTGAAGCAATATTGTTTTCTGCTGCAAAATCTTTAAGAAGAGCACGGATATCACGTATATCGTTATTTGTAATACCGATGCAGTCAATAACACCGAAGAGAACGGTGCCTGCTCCTGTACCGTCATTAAGAGCGATACATCTTACTTTCATATCGTCAATTACATCTTCAACAACATTTGTGAAAAGATTATTGCCGTCTATGTAACCGCCGATGTAATATTCACCGCTGTCGTAATCTTCGGGAACAAGGCTTTCACTTGCGTATCCGAGATTCCATTTGGCACCCTGCTCGGCATTGGTTTTAAAGTTTGTGCTTATGCCACTGTAAAAATTCTCCGGAGTTTCGGGCTTTTCTTCTTCCGGTCTGAAACTGTCGTTATCGGGGAAAAGATTGGAAAGAAAATCAAGAACACCTCTTATTATGGTATCAAGAAAATCTTTAAGTACTCTTAAAATCGTTGTTCCGAAGTCAACATTACCGAGGTCTTCTACAGAAGAAGCACCGATATTGTCGATAAGGGGATTGCTTCCGGGTTCAACCGCAGCAAAAGCCGTTGTCATTCCTACAGCGGAAAATACAAATACCATGGAAAGAACGACTGCGATAAGTTTAATTAACTTAC
>JAZUHA010000324.1:0-5312 GCA_045641485.1 Acutalibacteraceae bacterium | reverse complement strand
GAATAAGAAAAAAAGTAAATTTTCGGATATTCTTTTACTTATTGTTTTTATTGTCGGATTATCTTTAATACTTTATCCCATTATCAGCAATGCTTTAAATAAAAAACATGCTACAAAACTCATTTCCGCTTATGAAGATGCCGTAAAAGGTGCATCTGCTTCGGAATGTGATAAATATTTTAAAGAAGCGACGGAGTATAACAGAAAAAATACTTTTTCGCTTTGGGCTTCTTTTCTTACGGAAAAACAACTTGAAAAGTATAATTCCGTACTCGATATTACGGGTACCGGCATTATGGGCTATATTGAGATTCCTCAAATAGATGTAAAAATGCCGATTTATCACGATATCGGTGAAGATGTTTTGCAGATTGCGGCAGGTCATATCAGTTGGAGTTCGCTCCCCGTGGGCGGTGCTTCCACACATTCGGTAATATCGGGTCACAGAGGACTGCCGAGTGCAAAACTTTTTACCGACCTTGATAAGTTAGAAGAGGGCGACTATTTTAAAATCAGCGTTCTTAACAGGTCACTGTGGTATGAGGTAGATAAAATTTCCATAGTTTTGCCGGAAGAGGTGGAGGATTTAGTACCCGTCAGGGGTATGGATTATGTAACTCTTGTTACCTGCACACCGTACGGCATAAACACCCACAGGCTTCTTGTGAGAGGTCACAGAGTAAATACGGAAGATGTTGATAAATCACTGTTTGTCACGGCAGATGCAATTACGGTTAATCCGCTTATAGTTGCGGTTATACTCTTTGTTCCGCTCGGTGCGGTATCTCTTTCGTTACCTTTTATATTTAAGCCGAAAAAACAGAAAAAATTGCGGAGGAAAAAATGAAGAAAAAAATTTTTTCTGCAATAATCGTTGTTCTTACAGTTCTTTCAATGTTGCCTTTACAGGTATTTGCGGTTAAAGACTGTTCTCTTAAGATTTTTTGCAAGTGGAACGACAACGGTATTGCCAATGAAAAAGTGAATATTTACCGTCTTGCGGATTACAATAAAGACGGCAAAATAGTTCTCGGCGGTGATTTTAAAAATTACCGTGCATATATGGACTCTGCAACTGCCGAATCTTTGCGTATTTCCGCATATACGGTATACGCTTATGCTAATGTAAATAACATTGTTCCTCTTAAATCCACAGTAACCTCGGAAAACGGTCTTGCCGATTTCGGTGTATTACCCAAGGGCGCATATCTTGTTGTGATTGAAGACGGCAAAAATCCCGACAGAGACGGAACGGTATTTACATTCTCGCCTTTTATCGTCTTTTTACCGGATATTGATACGGGTAAATATGATGTAGAAGCATATCCGAAGGCAACTCTTATTAAAGACTATGAGGGTACTTTTACGGATATAGAGGTTGTAAAATCCTGGCGTGACAAGCAGAACAATGCTTTGCGCCCCAAGGAAGTTACGGTAAGTCTTTTCTGTGACGGCGAATTTGCATATAAATGTAAACTTAACAAAGAAAATAACTGGCGTTATATATGGAAAAACCTTGACGCTTCAAAAAATTGGGTTATAATGGAGGATAATATAAGTAAATATTATTCCGTTACCATAGATGAAAAAGAAGATTTCAGATTTTCTTTGACAAATGTGTTGACCGATATTCCCAAAAAGGAACCGATACCCGAAAAACTTCCGCAAACAGGTCTTTTGTGGTGGCCTGTTCCCGTACTTTTTGTTATGGGTGCGCTTTTCATCTCTCTGGGTATTGTTTTAAGAAAGAAAAATGAAGAAGCATAATAAAAAAGGAAAAATTTTAATTTCGGCGGGAACATTTTTAATTGTTGCCGCCGTTTTTCTTGTTGTCTTTAATATTGTAACTTTTAAAAAAGCGGAGTTGACATCAAAAAAGATGCTCGCCGCCTTAGATTTGCCCGAAGTCGCCGTTGAAGAAGTACCGGACTATATATTAAATCCGGAAAAAGAAATGCCCGAAAAAGAGGTTGACGGTATTTTATGCGTTGCAACGGTGGAAATTCCGTCAATCGGCATTAAACTTCCCGTGGCTTCCGAATGGAGTTACCCCAATCTGCAAAAATGCCCGTGCAGATATGTCGGTACCGTGTATTTGAACAGCCTTATTATAGCCGCACATAATTACCCGGAGCATTTCGGAAAAATAGCAAAACTTCAAAACGGAGATACGGTTATTATTACCGATATTGACGGAAATGTTTTTAAATACAGTGTTGATGTGGTTGATGTTTTGGAGCCGACAGCTATTGAGGAAATGAAAGCAGGCAGATGGGACTTAACGCTTTTCACCTGCACAATAGGCGGAAGTTACCGTGTTACCGTTCGCTGTAACAGAGTAAAAGAAAACTGACGGGGGCAAAAAATGAATCAAAAGACTAAATATATTATAAATGCGGTTATCTGGACACTTATTACCACCGTTATTACGGGTGCTATGTTTCAGACATTTTTGCTTGAAAAAGGTATGCCCGAAGAACAGGTCGGCAGATTTGTTTCGCTTATGCAGTTTGTTCAGACTTTTTCCGTTCTTCTGTTTTCAAAATTTGTTGACCGCATAAAAAATGTCATCCGCTTTACGGCTTTTTCTCAGATATTTTATTTACCTCTGTTTTTGTTTATGGCGTATCTCTGCTTTAAAACGGGTGGAGGATATATTACCGTTCTTGCCGTTCTCGGTGTTATAGGATTTGCGGCGGCAGGACTTTACAATGTGCTTACATATAAAATACCATACTACATAATGGATATAAAAGAGTACGGTAAGTGGGCGGGCGTTTCGGCAATTTTCGCTTCCGTTTTTATGTTTTTACTTACAACCGCACTTTCCGGGGCGGAAAAAAAGTACGGGTATTTTTCCGTAATGAAAGTTTTTTACCCCGTTGCGTGTGTCGGAGTAATAATATTTTTTGCCGTAACACTTTCTTATAAAAAAACGGATTATATAAAAGAAGAAAAAAGTGTTTATAAAGAAAACAAAATTCATCTTTTAAAATACAAGCCGTTCACGGTACTTATAGTTCCGAATTTAATACGGGGCTTTTGCAACGGCATAATAACAATGGCTGTTACCATAGGTTATTCGACAAAACAGCTTGATGTAAGAACCGCCGCAATTCTTCTTGTAATAATGCAGACGGTAAGTATACCCGCAAACCTTGTGTTTACAAAATTCGCAGGTAAAGAGCCGCTTCTTATACTTCTGAGCAGTGTGGGTATTGCCGTACCCGTTTTTGCAATAGGCTTTACAGACAGTACCGGATTTCTCGTGCTGTACGGGATAGCGTATTTTTCACTTATGATACTCAATATTGCCGTGCCCGTGCTTGTTACAAGGATTATTGATTACCGCATAGCAGGCGAGTACAACGGCTGGCGAATGCTTCTTAACAACGGCGGAATTTTTCTTGCAAGTTTTTTGTGTATGCCTATGGTAAATACTTTCGGAGCAACCGCCACCTGGATTACCGCAGGTGTATTTCAATTAGTGTCGGGCTTTGTGTATTTTATATATTGCAAACGGCGGTTTGACTTTTTGTGGGGAAATAATATATAAAAATGAGGTGCTTTTATGGCAAAAATAATCGGACAGGAAATGAAAAATATTCCGTGGCAGGATAAGCCCGAAGGGTATCTTTATCCCGTTTGGCGGTATACGGAAAACCCCGTTATCACCCGTGATAATCTCTTTTTTGCAAACAGCATTTTCAATTCTGCCGTTGTGCCTTTTAATGACGGGTTTGCGGGAGTTTTCAGAGTGGATACAAGAACAAGAGATCAGATTCTTGTAACAGGCTTCAGTAAAGACGGCATTAACTGGAAACTTGAAAACAAAGAAATCTTTAAGGGATATGACCCCCGACTTTGCGAAATTGACGGCAAATTTTACCTTTCGTGGGTAAATCATACCCCGTACGGTACTACTATAGGCATAGCATATACGGTTGATTTTAATAAATGGATTCAGCTTGAAGATGCCTGCTATCCCGTAGCAAGAAACGGCGTATTGTTCCCCCGAAAAATCGGTGACGAATATATGCTTTTAATACGCCCGTGTGACAGAGGCCACACACCGTACGGCGATATTTTTATTCAGCAGAGCCGTGACCTTACATATTGGGGTAAATACCGTTTTGTTATGAAACCGCAAAAGAATTGGGAGAGTACCAAAGTAGGTGCAGGTCCTACGCCTATAGAAACAGATGAAGGCTGGCTTCTTTTCTATCACGGTGTTCTTACAAGTTGTAACGGCTTTACTTACGCTATGGGCGCCGCAATACTCGATAAAAACGAGCCGTGGAAAGTACTGCACAGAGCAGACAGTTTCTTACTTGCCCCGCACGAAAACTATGAACTTGTAGGTGATGTACCGAATGTGGTTTTCCCGTGCGCCGCACTTTCCGACAGTAAAACGGGCAGAATAGCAATTTATTACGGCGGTGCGGATACGGTTGTTGCACTTGCTTTTACCACAGTTGACGAAACCGTAAAATATATAAAGGAACACGACCTTATAAAATAATAAATGCCGACACGCCGTCGGCATTAAAATAAGACCGTGTTCCGATTTAAGATATAAAAAGTATCAGTAACGGCGGTTTTCCCGTGCCAATGCGGCATCAATAATGATTATTACCGCAAGAACAGACGGAATATCTCTTTCGTTAATGATGTTAATTTCGTAGGTATCGCCCCACGAAAGCCATTTTTTCTTGACAAAGGCTATATTTCCGCCGTTACCTCTAATAATGTAATCGTGTGCAAAAAAGTCACCCGAAACAGTCCAGTTAAGACCGTCTATCTCATATTTTTGAGTTGCGAATGCTATTTTTTTGGTGACAAGTGCAATATCAGAGCCGTTTTTTGAAATGTAGTATCTCGGAAGAAGCGAAAGAACTCTTTGGTGTATAAATGCACATTCGTTGCCTAAGGCATCATACAGATGAAACTTTTTGCCTATTGTAAAAAGTTCGCTTTCAATATAGTATTTAACATTTTGAAATTCGTCATAAACAAAAAATTTATCTTTAAAAGAGAAAACACGCTGTTTGATATATAAATTCATGGTTATTCCCCTTTCTTTTCAGTTGTTTATATCATAAAAACAGGATTAAGTCAATAGCCGACTTAAACCGTAAAATATATTTTTTCAGAGAATGCGGTAACCGCCGGCTTAGGCTGGCGAGAGTCGAACCCATTACGGTTCCGCTCGCAACCTTTTCCCGTCTGCATTGCGGTAATTTTCGGCAGGCGACAGCCTGCCTGCAAATCCCTGCTTCGCATACGAAAAAATCTTACGGCAGGAACTGCAA
>JAZUHA010000323.1:0-4615 GCA_045641485.1 Acutalibacteraceae bacterium | reverse complement strand
TAATAAATCTTTTATATAAACTTTATTAATAAAAAAGATTTAAAAAGAAAAGAAAAAAGAATATATATATTACTTAATCTTTTTCTTAAATCCTTTTTATGTATTCTATTATAAGTAAAGATATAGTTTTAAATATAGTTAAAGATATAATTAATGATTATATCATTGTTATAGATAATAATACTATTTATATTTTGAAAGGAGATAATAGCTATGAAGCTTAAAGGAATTGCAGCTATTCTTGCGTTTCTCATCGGCTTATCCGGTTACGCTGTAGTTGACGAAGGTTATGTAGAATCAACAGAGGCAAAACTTGCACAATATGAAACTGTAATAACTCAAAACGTTTCTGAAATTCATGCTCTTGAGTCTGAAGTCGAAGAACTTCAAGCTGCGCAAATTGAAGTCGGGTATAAAGGAAAATATGATGCAATAAAAAATTTGTATGATTCGTTGCTGACCGACTATAATGACATAAATTTTCGCTACGGCGAGCTCGCCGGCAAATATAACGCAATAGCCGGAGAAAACACAAGATTAATTAGCGAGCGAAATTCATTGCTTGAAGACAAGAATTCTCTTACAAATGAAAAAACCCAATTAATTGCCGAGTTGAATCAATGGAAAAACACAAGCGATTTAGCGATTAAGAATGCGGAGCTTATCGATGCAAATAATATCTTGCAGTCTGAAAAAAAGGACCTTCAAGAACGAGTAGATAATCTCGAAAAAGAAAACAAAGAATTAAAGACTAAATTAAACCTTCCTACCGGTGACGTTATTAAATGGGAAGATTTTTATGTCGGAATGAAAATTCCTGTAACTATCAGCGTTGAAAATGCAATTGTACACGGACAAATTATTACCCCTGTTTCAGCGGAGGCTGTTATAACAGAGGTTACTTCAAGTTGTGTCTGTTATAAAATTTTTGTTTCGTCATCTTATTCAGGAACACAGGGTATAATCGGCGCAACGGAAGGTACAGTTTATCTTTATATCAGAGATAACACACATGCAGTAACAAGGTCATCATCCTTTTATGCTGATTCTACGGGTGGTACATCTGAGAACATTATAGCAAGTTCTACTGCTTATTATTATTTCGCAAAATCATCATATCCTCGTGATTTTAGCAATTTTGAATTATATACATATTCTTCAAACAATTAAAATAATAACAATAGCCGCTCTTTACTTAATGTAGAGGGCGGCTTTGATTTAATTTGAATACATTTAATTAAGAATTCATTTAAATGATGCTTTTAACCATCTTCTTCAAATATCATTCAGAACATAATATATTTCCTTTTTGTTGGTTGAGTCCTAAATGGCGTCTTTAACCCATATAACCGCACCTTTTTTATGAACATAGGGACGAGGTTCGGAAAACAGAATGGGGTCTTTAAGCTCCCACACATACGGATGCGGATACCTTTCAATGAGTTCCTCATAAGAAAGCCCGTATATCTGATGTTTATCCTTGTTGTTTTCCCAAACCTCTTTTGTCAGAGGTCTTGATGCAACAATTTTGACGGACCCGTACAGTTTTCCGGTTCTGCTGTATGCGAGAGCAACCCGCTCCCCTACCTTTTTAGTGCCGGAACTTCTTATTTCAAATGTTTTTTTATATTTAAGTATTTTTTCGCCCCAATGCGGGAGCATTATAAGTGCATCCATATTATTTCTCCTTATACTTTGGTTGCCGATTTTGCAAGAGCGTCAGCATCACAGTTGCCCCAGTCCCCTGTATGCGCTTTAACCTTTTCAAAGGTGATATTCATTTTTCTGCGTGCTTCGGTGACATATGTAAAATACGCTTCGGTAATTGCTTTATTTGTTTTCCATTCTCCATCTGCCCATTTTTGAATGCCTTCATAATCATGATAAATAGTCAGATTTGCGGCGTTGACCTCTTTGGCTTTATCGATGGCGATAATTGCTGCAAGAATTTCGCCCGATACATTCCTTGATGCAAGATTATCTGCCTTTTTGGTGCTTGATGTATATCTTTCCGTAAAATATTTAGTTATAAATACAACTCCAGAACCGCAGGCTTTTCTTGAATCAAAATAACTGCCGTCAATATATGCAACGACATCGTCTTTTTCAAGTGCGGATTCTCTTACTTCTCTGCTGACAAGTTTGGGATGTGTATCAAATTTATATTTTTCTGTAACAACCGTGGTTGCGTGGTTTGTAAGTTCATCGAGTGATATTTCTTTAAAAGCTCCGGGGAAGCTGTTTATGAATTGTTTAGCTTCATCGGAATTTTTGCATTTGCGGGTTAAAATACCCTTAGGAACTTCTGCAAGCTTATTTTCGCTTATTGCGAAGAGTTTATTACTTAAAGAATAATATACTCTTCTTGTTTCCGTTTCTGAAACACTTTTCGTAATTATTTTATTTTTCGACTGTAAAACATCACAAAACTCAAAATAATTAAGAACAGAATAATTTTTAAGCTTTTTGTTTATATATTTTTTAGCTTCCGATTCGGACTGAAATTTCCTCACGTGGCATTTAGGCATTGTTGCCTGATTGGGAGCAACATTATAAACAGCGCATATTTTCTTTTCAGAATCGGAATACACCCAGCGCTTTTTCTTTTCTCCTGTTTTATGAAGCTCGTTTGCGGGTCTTAACCCGGTTTTAATTTCAATATTAAGGTCTTCTTTGCATGCAAAAGAATAAATTCCGTTTTCGGTATCTATTATAATTCCCTTATTGAAATATTTTTCGTTTTTTGCTTTAGACTCCCAATTTTCAAACGAATTGCAAATTTCAATGTCGCCGATTTTGCTGATAAGTATGTATTTTGTCATCTTTTTCATATCCTTTGCTTTAAATTACCCTTTCGGATTCATCAAAAATATGAAAGATTTAAATCGAAAAAGATGTTTATAAATACAAAAAACAATATTTTTAAAAAAAAGAACAGCAGCTTTAAACTGCTGTTCAAGGGTTGATATAAAATTCTTGCATATCGTCGAGTCTGAGGCAGGCAAGTCTGCCGTTGCCTTTTTCGTAAGGAATAGCTGCGCATCCGCAGTCAACATTAATTGTATTATTTTCGTGGCGTACCATATTGGGAGCACCTTTATAGTCCGGATAATGACAAACCGGTGTATGTCCGAACACTACGGTTTTATCCTTGAAATTATCATCAGGGATGATACCGATAGTTTTTTCTTCGTTCATGGAGTTGATATCGGCGTATCTTTGCCAGACTGAAAACTCTTCATCAGTCACATACTGGGTGCCTACAAAGAAATTTTCAAACGGGTCGTTTTTAAAAGATGTCGGATGAGGCTGCGCATGACAAAGAACAAATTCTTTACCGTTTACGGTCACTCTTGCTTCAACCGGTAGATTGCTGATATACTCAAGAAGAGAAACACGGGTTTTCTCTGTATAATTTTTAAATTGAGCAAGAGTTGTTCTGGCCCCGTTATTCATCCAGACAAAATAAGCGTCGATATCGTCTTTGTATTTAAATGCGTTTTGCATCATATATTCATGGTTACCCATAAGAAGATGGATATTAGGTGTTCTTTTGGTTTTGAGGAGCATTTTAACACCGTCCGGTCCTCGGTCTACAACATCACCGAGAATGTAAAGCTCATCTTCCGGCGAAAAATTAATTTGTTTAAGCATCCGGTCAAAGAGCTTCTTCTGACCGTGAACATCACTCATTACATAAGTTGCCACTTTCTTTCTCCTCTCTTATGATATCGGGTATATTTTCTTTCGGATTTATTAAAAATATGAAAGATTTAAAACGAAAAAGATATTTATAAATACAAAAAACAATATTTTCAAAAAAAACAGCAGCCACTGCGTGCAGCAAAACAGACCCCGAAGGAGCGGTTAATTTTTATTTTTCAACCTTAAAATTTACCTTGTTATATATCCTTGTCTGTTAAGTTGTTCGTAAGACATTATGGCGTCTTTAAAAAGTCGGCAAGGTCTACCGTGTTTTTCTTCGAATTCATATTCCCAGTGACTTGCTTCATCAAAAAAACTGCTGTAATTATTTGTTTTGGCATTAAATGGGTTAATATATATTGTTTTTAATATTAATGTTCCATCATCTTCGCAAGTATCTATATTTTTATCACAATTACAATTTATTGGACAGCCTTGTAAAAAGCCCACAAATAATGCAGTATTTATACCGTTTATCTTAAAATAAATATAATTAAAAATTACGCTGTATCTATATTTATCGTCTTCAAATTCCATTTCGGGTCTGAATATAATTTCAGCGTTAAATAATGGTTCGGGGTTAAATTTAGTTATTTTTATTTTTCCAAATTCATTAACCATTGCGCTTTTAAAAAATAAATATTGACAATATATTTGATATCTATCTCTTGGGTCTCTATGACTTTTACTTTTTAATGATGGACACACATTTGCGAGCCAACTCATATGTTTTTTATAATGGCAATTATAACAAAGAGTTATAAGGTCGTTTTCTACATCTTCGTCAGTAAAATTATCATAATTTTTATGATGAACTTCGAGCTCTTTGGTTGAACCACATTCTTGACACGTGTAATTATCTAATTTAAGCCTTTGTATTCTTTTTTCTTGCCACGCATCAGAGTTAATA
>JAZUHA010000322.1:0-2772 GCA_045641485.1 Acutalibacteraceae bacterium | reverse complement strand
CCGCGTATATCAGAGTGGCCAATGCCGATAATCTGTATTACCTGAGGCTCTTTCCGGGTATTCCCGGATTTCAATAAAAATTTTTGACTTTTTGCAAAATTTCTCTTGACAAACGGTCATTACATATCAGTTTTCAGTTTTAAGAATTGTAAAATCCGGTTTACCGTTCTTTTTAAGTCAGAACAATAAATCGGATTTTCATTTTATTTTGATTGTAATTATATAAAATAAGGTGGGATATAAATGATTTATACCATAGAAAACGATAATTTTTCACTCGGCGTAAATGATATCGGAGCCGAACTTCACTCCTTAAAATCAAAAAAAACAGGTATAGAATATATCTGGTACGGTACCACCGAAATATGGAACGGTCAGTCCCCCGTTCTTTTTCCGGTTATAGGCAGAGTTCTTGACGACAAATACCGTCTTGACGGTAAAGAATACTATATGCCGAAGCACGGCATAGTAAGAAGAAAACCTTTTGAATTTTTAGGTAAAACCGAAAACACTTTAACATTCGTAAAAAAAGACAACGACGAAACATACGAAATGTACCCGTATCATTTTGAGTTTTATGTTACATACACCCTTCTTGATAACGGTATTTCCGTTTCTCATAAAGTCGTAAACAAAGACGAAAAAGAAATGTATTATTCTTTCGGCGCCCACCCGGGTTTTAACTGCGAAATCGGAGATTATCTTGAATTCAGCGAAAACGAAACTTTAAGCACGGAAAGAATCGAAGAATATCTTACGGATGAAACTTATCCCGTATTAAATAACGAAAAAAAAATCACGATTACCGACCGTATCTTTGACCACGATGCGCTTATTTTCAGCGGATATAAGAGCAAGGCAATTTATCTTAAAAGCGACAGACACAACAGAGTTGTTAAGTTCAACATAGAATCTCCGCTTCTCGGAATTTGGGCAAAACCGGGAGCTCCGTATGTTTGTCTTGAGCCGTGGTGGGGCATTGATGACGGATATGTACCGAAAAAAGATATACGTGAAAAAAGAGGAATTATGGCACTTGAAAGCGGACGGGACAAAACTTTCTCGTGGTCTGTCGAAATAAGTGAATAAGTTACGGTTGACACAAACACAAAAAAAGAGTACAATATCCGTAGAAACTGAAAGGAATTTTTTGATATGGCAGAAGATTTTGATTACGGCAAAGCACCCGAAACCGACGAATACGGTCCCGATATTGTATCGGTAGTAGACGAAGACGGTGTAGAACATACTTTTGAGGAACTTGACAGAATCGAACTTGACGAAGGCAAATTTATTGCTCTTTTGCCCGTTTACGATGATGCGGAAGATATTCTTGACGATGACGGCGAACTCATTATTCTCTCCGTAAACGAGGACAAAGACGGCGAAATTTACCTTGAGCCTATTGAAGACGATGCTCTTTTTGACAAAGTCGGAAATATCTTTGAAGAAAGACTTGCCGATTACTTTGAATTTGACGATGAAGAATAACAAATAATATTATCGCCTGCGATGTACGATAACTGCGGCTAATACTAACCCTATGACATTTTTAAGGGAGTCCGGGCTTCTTCGGCGGATTGCAGACCTCCCGCCCACGGCGGACGAAGGGAGCGTGAACCCGGGAGAGGACACCCACCTGCTTTTTGCAGGTTTTTATTACCGCAGACCGGCATTGCGGGTATTTTTCAACTGTTATATCTGTAACTGTCAGGCACAACACCTACTATTACCGTTTCGGCAACAAGAACTTTTGTCGAAGCGGTTTTTTCTATTTTTAAACCGCCGACATACGAAAGCGAACATACTTTGATTTTTATATATATTTTGTGGTGCGTCTGATTTACACCGACACTGCTGAATTCGCTTAAAAAATCGGTTACCGTAAAACTGTGTACGCTTGTTCTTATTTTAAAGGACAATCCCCTGTTATTTAAAAGCTGACCGCCGACTATATCACCGAGAGATACACTTAAAACCTTTTCTCTGTTTTTTGCGAAATTCTTTTTTAGCGACATTTCAATTTCGGTTTTAAGTTTATTTATGTAATATGAATCGGCGGTAATTGAAGTGACACTGCCTTCATTATTCGTATTTACGCTTACAAGTTTACCGTAACTGACACCGTTCTTTCGGAGAACTTCATATACACTGCCGTTCATAACGGTAGTAAGTTGATTTACTATCTCGCTTCCCGCCGATTTTTTTATTATCGGCTCAACCTTTGTATCAATAAGAAAATAAACAATCAGAACTATGGAAATAATGCAAAAAAGTACAAAAAAGACTTTTCTTTTTCCGTAAGTAAACGAAAAAGCAAAATTATGAAATTTCTTTTTCCGTCTTATTTTCGGTTTATACAAACACTTAATCAAAAAAACTCACCCGCTTCATTATATGAAACGGATGAGCAGAAGTTTAAAGCATATCAATATATTTATCAATATCAAACAAATCGGGTGTAAGTCCGTTTTTTAAATAAAGAGGGTGATGCGGATGTCCTTTTTTTGAGCAATTACCGAAACTGTACCATTGTGCATCATATTCCTTTCCCAAAGTGACCATATCTTTTAAGCACTTTATAAGATACGGTCTTTTTTCAATAATCGTTCCCCACGCCGCCCAGACAGACGGTTTTTTGTTTTTATAAAGCGATAATATGTATCTGAATGCTTTCATATTCTCTTTATGAAGAAAATCATTAAAACTTTCGTCCATATCTTCGGGATTTGTTGCTCTTTGTGCATACACATTAAACATAATAAAACTGTC
>JAZUHA010000321.1:0-1755 GCA_045641485.1 Acutalibacteraceae bacterium | reverse complement strand
GAACTTAAAGAGAACGGCGAACTTTCCGTTATAGTAGACGGTCCTCTTTTTTCCGCTATGCAGGTTGAAATATATCTTCTTGAAATAATTAACGAAGTTTATTTCAGATTGTCTTATAACTATGATGCATTAAGAAAATCGGCAGAAGACAGACTCAATGAAAAAATTAAAGCCTTTAATGACGGCACATATACGTTTAAGTTTGCGGAGTTCGGCTGTCGCCGCCGACTTTCCCGTGAGTGGGAAGAGGTCGTAATACGCCGTCTTGTAAGCGAAACCGATAATTGCGTAGGTACGTCCAATGTTTACTTCGCAATGAAATATAATATTACTCCGGTAGGCACTTATGCTCACGAGTTTGTGCAGATGTATCAGGGTATTGATTCAATTCCTCTTGCATATACAAATCATTATGCTATGAAGGATTGGTATAACGAATACAACGGCGATAACGGTACGGCGCTCACTGATACTGTTACTACGGATTTATTTTTACTTGATTTTACCCGTTCTATGGTTAATAACTATACCGGAGTCAGGCACGACAGCGGAGACCCGTATGAGTGGGGCGAAAAAATCATAGCACACTACAAAAAATACGGAGTTGACCCGAAAACAAAAATTCTTCTTTTCAGCGACAGCCTCGATTTTGACAGCGCTCAGGCTCTTTTTGAGTATTTCCGTGATAAAGTTAAGGTTTCGTTCGGTATCGGTACTTTTGTTTCAAACGATACTTCCGAGAATGCTTTAAATATTGTAATTAAACTGCAATATGTAAACGGCAGACCGGTAGCAAAACTTTCCGATACTCCGAGTAAAGCAATGTGCCACGATGATGATTATCTTAAATATCTCAAAAGTGCTGTTTCTTTCAGAATAAACAGAGAAAAATTATAACTAAAAAACAAAGGCTTTGCAATTATCGGTTTTACCGATTTTCGCAAAGCCTTTATATTTTTACTTTAATTTAAAAATCGAAATATTTCTCACGAAGTTTTTTAATTCTGCCGTTCATTGTTGCAAGAGTTTTAACAGCTGCTTCCTTTTCTTCTTCTGTACCTATTGCACACTGTTTCATAAGTCTGCCTTCTTCATAACACGCTTCATCGTGTATCGGGAAATAGTTTTTAAGTAAGAAAGAGCCGTATCTTACAAATCTCATATCGCCTACAATTCTGTATTCTCGGCTTATTGTATCAACCGCACAGGAATAAAAATCTTTGATTGATTTTATAAGTGCCGTTCTTTCGTTTTCGGGGGAGAATACTATGGTAGCACAGATATATGCATTTTCGTTATAGTCATAACAGCAGTGTGAATCCGTACTGCCGACAATCGGATAGCGGTAGCCTTTTGCCTTGTCCTCATAATACCTTACGGTCTGGAACCCGTTTTGTTCATAGTAACTTTCACCGCCGATAACTTCAAATGCGTCAAAAAGTTTGTGTTCAACAAAGTAATCGTTAAGTACATCGGGTACATGGAAAGCGTTTCCGGTAACCCAAGTCGGGTGTGCAAAAATGCCGAGGCCGTTACCTTTTCTTATATTTTCAAAAATCCATTTGTAAGTTGCAAGTTCAACCGCATCAAGATTTTCGGGAGCATCAATTTCTTTTGAGAGTTTCTCCATAAGGTTTTCGTATTCTTCTTTTGTCATAACATCGGGGCAGTTTTCACGAATGGAACGGTATTTTTTATCCTTGCCTTTTAATTGGGTCTGTTCACCCTCAACGAGTCCGTTTACGCTGTATTCAC
>JAZUHA010000320.1:0-5720 GCA_045641485.1 Acutalibacteraceae bacterium | reverse complement strand
TAATATGATAAATTATATGTAGAATTTTTAATATAGTGCCTTAGGGGGTTACTCGATTGAAAAAATTTATATCTGCTTTTCTTTCTCTTGTATTAATAATTTCATTAGCTTTACCGTCTTTTGCGGAAGGGAGTACCTATTCGGAAGTCACTTCACCTCTTTTCAGTTGTCCTGCAGATGTTGTTAAACTCAAAAATAAAGGTTTGTCATCATCAAAGTTTAATAATTTTTCTTCGGGTTCGGTTAAGCCGTATTCCGAGTCTTTTGACTACTGTTGCCGTAATTTTCTTAATGACACACAAAAGATACTTTATGACAGTATAGTCAACAGCGAGTTCGGCACACTTACCGTTTGCTGTGACTGCAATTTTACTTATGATGAGTTTATCACTTTTGAAGAATTTGTTGATATTTCTTATGCAATCAGTTATGACCATCCGGAGTTGTTTTATTTTGAGGGCTTCAATTTTGATGCTTCCTGGGTTGATGACGGAAACGGTTATTTTGATTCCGATGAAGTAATAACCAGAGTTGTATTTTATTTGTCGCCTTATATAGGCGAGTTTACACAAACTTCCATTCCCGTATATAATGAGGCAATCAATACTGCCATATCTTCCGGTAAGGCGGTTTTTGATGCGTGTACAAGTCGTGCGGAACTCATTAAATCATTCCATGATTTTATTTGTGAGAAAGCCGTTTTTGACGATGTTTATTCTGCTGCACTTGAAAAAGGCACTACGGATTATTTGAATGTTAAGGGTTGTGCGGCAGGGGTATTCACGGGCGGAGGTTTGTGTGTTTGCCAGGCTTATGCCGAAACATTTAAACTCCTTTGTAATATGTATCATATTCCCTGCCTTACTCCGGTGAGTTATGACCATATGTGGAACGCCGTTGAACTTGATGACGGCAAATGGTATGTTGTTGATGTAACATGGGATGATCAAAAGGGTATAGATGATTATATTTTGAGATCTCCCAAAGACACTTGTGACGGCAGTGTTTTTGAATCCACCCATGTTCTTTATTCTGATGATATAATTACAAAGATGAATTTACCGTATGCCGATGTCGGTTTTGATTTTGAAAACTATGTGGATACCCGTTTTAAAATGATGAAAAATGTTACGGAAATTACAGATGAAAAAATTCTTATTCGTTCCGTATCAGATTTGGGTGACGATATTTACTATAACGGTCTTTACCGTGCAACCGACGGCTCTATGGGCTTTACCGCTCCGAGCGGTGAAGACCGTGCATTTGAAAATTGGAAATACCTTTACCTTGGTGATGCAAACCTCAATGAAGAATTTGAAATACAGGATTATTCACTTATTGTAAATAATTCACTTAACGAAACAACTCCGGAAACTCCTCTTCATTTTTGGGCAAACGATGTAAATATGGATGGCGTTCTTGATGTTATTGATGTCAGTATATGTGAATTGGCTTTAGCCGGCGGATATTACATTAAGGTGATTCCCGTTGAGGCAGATTAAGATATGAAGATAATTGCTCACAGATGCGGAACGGATGAATTTCCGCAACAGACAATACATTCCGCACGGTACTCGTTATCGTGCGGTGCTTCTTTAGTCGAAGTAGATATAAGATTTACAAAAGACAATGTACCTGTTGTTATTCACGACAGTACTCCTCAATCTCTTTACGGCGAGAGTACTCCGGTTTGTGAAATGACTGCCGAACATTTTCTTTCTTTAAGAAGAACCGAGGATAAATCTTTTTGCGGTCACTCTTTTAAAGATTACCTTGATTGCGGAATCAAAGATATGCTTTTTCATATTAAAGAAGGCGGAGAACATCTTAATACAGTTCTTGATATGTGTCGAGATTATAATATTCTCGATAAAGTTGTTTTTGGTGTAACTTCTGTTGATGATGTAAAAATCGTAAAATCATATTCTGCCGTTATAAAAGTTCTCGGTTTTATGAGTTCTCCCGATTGTACAAATGCTTTTGCCGAAGCCGGTGCGGATTATATTCGCCTTTGGCAAAAATGGCTTACCGATGAAAATGTACAGGCAGTTAAGAACACCGGGAAAAAACTCTGGATTATGTCAAAAAGCGGTGACGTCGGTGAAGTAGTTCCCGGTGATTATGAGTTATTTTCATCTTTTGAACCCGACGGAATACTTGTAAATAAAGTTATTCCCGCTTTTGAATATTACAATAAATAATGCATAAAGCAACAAAGGTTTTGCGAGATAATACTTCGTAAAACCTTTGTTTTATCTGATTTTATTAAAGATTTTTGAATTTTTCACATATTTCAAGCGATTTGCCGCAAGTCATAGGTCCTTCCGGGCACTTGCCTACAAAACAACTCGGACCGTAGTATTTAAAAACATCGGGAGCAACAGCACGAAGTTTCTTGAGCATTTCGACGGCAAAACTTCTTATTTCCCACTGCGCACGGTTGCAGGAACGAAGTTTCATAAACAAAAGCAATTCTCTGCCGTTAATAGTAGTAACAATATCAACCGTATTTCCGCTTAACTGAATATACGGTAAAAATCCTTCTTCCACACCTGAATTTTTAAGTTGTTCATAAAGTGAAGCGGTTTTCTTAAATGCTTCCTCGTATCTTGCTTTGAGTTCTGCGTTTTCGTTTATGCAATCGGGGATTATATATTTTGTTCTGTCTGTTATTGCAAGTGAGGGGATACCTATAGACTGCATACGGTGTCTTGCAAAGTGAGTAAGGCAAGGGAGCGAAACACCGTTTATTCGGAAAGTAAATGAAACGGATTCAAGCGGTCTTTGGCGCTTTGAAGCAATAACCTTTTCGATTATTGACACTCTTTCTTTTTCATCAGAAATAATCTTATCAATATCTGACGTATTGAGTGCGGTGTTTTCTATAAGTGCCG
The DNA here is from genome assembly GCA_045641485.1 of Acutalibacteraceae bacterium. Lineage (GTDB taxonomy): Bacteria > Bacillota > Clostridia > Oscillospirales > Acutalibacteraceae > DTU089. Next base: position 2,826 of record JAZUHA010000320.1, on the reverse strand, counting down.
CTCTTGCAATACATTCGGCGGCATTCGGTGTGTAGTTAAGAAGTTCAATCACTTCTGTGTTTTTGTTGTTTTCCGGAGATGGTTTATAATTAAACACGGGAACATCATTTACAGACGGTCTTCTTGTTTCAAAATCGGTAAAAATACCGGGAGTCAGTTCTTTAGCCTGTTCCAGAAGTGAAAGACCGAGTGCTTTGATTTCCGGGAAATTGCTTCCTCTGCCGTAAATCATGGCGTAAAGTATGTTTATGAGTTCTCTTGCGTTTACCGTGCAGTAGAAGTTGCTGTAAAGAGAATACGGGAGCAGAAAACGGGCATCTTCTTTCGGTACGCCTGCCTCTGTAAAAGCATTATATTCGCCGTAAAGGTAATTCATATGTTCAATATATTTATCCTGAACTGCTTTAGAGCCGAATTGCGGAATATAGTAACCGAGATTGCCGAAGTCAACATATCTTCTTGATTTAACCGTGAATGAAGCAAGGCGGAATTCGATAATAAACTGTTCGACAAAAACAGATACATTCTGAAAAGCAAGGTTGAATACAGTGTGCTCAACAGTTGAATTGTGACCCGAACGGGTAACTTTCGTAATGAGTTTTGAGTTTTTTTCGGCATCTTTTGAAAGTTCGAGTATTTCAAGCGCAGTTCCCGGTTGTGTGGAAATTCTGCCGGAAGCGGCGGGGATTTTTTCACCCGTATCGGTCATGCCTATAATGATTGCTTTTGAATTTGTATTAAACTCTGTCGTCATCTTCTCTTCTCCTAAATATCAAGAATAACTAAAACTTTATAAAGAATACCATAAAATACATCTACATTCAAGTACAAATTTCTTTTTGCACTTTTTATCAAAAATCTTGTTGTAAATCTTGAATTTTACCACAATATATGGTATTATTCTAAAGATAATGAATTATTGTATGTTTCTTTGCACTTTTTTGCGAAAGGAGAATATTTATGAAGAGATTTTCGGTACTTCTTGTGCTTGTAATTCTCTTTGTTTCGCTTTCGCCGTATGTTTTTTCGGCTTATTCGGAGTCACTTGACGGTTTACCGGAAAATTGCCTTACTTTGCCCGAAAACTATTCGCACATTAACAGCTTTGATATGTCAAAAAAGAGTACAAAACTTTATACCGCAAAGTATTTTTCGGCAAATAATCCCGACTTTAATCTTGATTGTACCGAGTTTTTCGGAAAACTTCTCAATAAATACGAAAAAGTTTTTTATGATAAACTTGCTACGGTAAACTATACAACAAGAACAATATCTGTTGATTTCGGTAAAAATCTTACGGAGGAACAGTTTAATCAAATAGAAATTCAGCGTATAGCCGATGCTTTTTTTCTTGATAAACCCGAATTTTTCTGGCTTACCGATTTTTCGATATATTATAATACTGTTGATACAAAATCGGGTGAAAAAGAATATAACGATTTTACAATAGTTCTTTCTGTCGGACTTGAATATAACGATTTATTCAATCCCCTTAATAAGCGTATTCAAAAATTTTATAATGAAATCGGTAATTTAAATTTATCTTTCGCTTCAAGATACGATTTTTATAAATCACTTCACGATTGCCTTTGTAATAAAGTAACATATAATCTTTTTGCTTCACGCTGCTTTGATGCTTACGGCGCTTTGGTAGACGGAAAAGCCGTTTGTCAGGGCTATTCGGAGGCGTTTAAGGTCGTATGCGATATATATAATGTTCCGTGCATTTGTGTTATCGGGTATTCACAAGGCGAAAATCATATGTGGAATGCCGTGCAAAAGGAAGACGGGAAATGGTATTTTATAGACTGTACCTGGGACGATGACAATACTGTTATTTACGATTATTTCCTTTGCGGTATGAATTCCGTTGACAGCAGAGACGAAAAGTTTTCTGTTTCTCACGAAATTCGTTATAAAAATACCGAGGACGAGCAGTACAACTGCCTGTTTCTTCAATATCCCGTGTTTTCTTTAAACGGGTTTGAAGTGACGGGTGACAATCATTTTAACGGTTTTTCATTAACAAAAAATGTTCTTTGTGATAATTTCAATAAAATTATTTATACTTCATATTTCAGTGAGAAAACAGATGTGTTTTATAACGGTTTGTTTTACGGTACTCATACAACGGGTCCCGAGTTTAAAGGCGATATTGACGGCGACGGTATCGTAACTGCCGAAGATGCTTTATCAGCACTGAAAATTCATTTGAAAAACACAGATTTCGGTGAAGAGCAGTTTAATAAGGCTGATATTAACGGTGACGGGGTTGTTTCAATAGCGGAATCAAGAAAAATTCTTCGTGTTTCGGCTGATATAGATAATCCGAATGATTTTATAATTACGAAAAATACGGAAAATAAGATTGAAGTTTTTGATGAAAATAATAAAATAACGGAGTTCACCGTACTGCGTTTCGGTGATGTGAATAATGACTTACTTTGTAATACTGACGATTATTTGACAGTTTGCGAAAAGGCAAAAAATAATACAGAAGTAATTACAACCGAAGATTTTTTATGCGATGCAGACGGTAACGGCATAATAAATTCCGTTGACAGCGACCTATATTTAAAGGCTGTAAACGGTGAATATAAATTTACCGAAAGATTTAAGGAGGCTTAATTATGGCAATAATTAAAAAAGAAGCTTATTTTAATTCTTCCACCGGCACAAATAAAATACGCACGCTTATATGGGCGGATGATGAAATTAAGCCTGTAGGTGTGTTTCAGATTTCCCACGGCGTAAGTGAACATATCGGCAGATATGACGAGTTCGCAACATTTCTTGCAGGTAAAGGCTTTATAGTTTGCGGTAATG
>JAZUHA010000319.1:0-2493 GCA_045641485.1 Acutalibacteraceae bacterium | reverse complement strand
GAACAATAATAAACGATAGGTGTGACATCTTTATCATCGCCGCTGTTTTCACATAGGTGTTCTGCTATTTGTTTCAATATGTTTTCTGCGTTTATAAGCCGGGCATAATCGTCTCCGTAGTAGTCTTCAAATGTCATATTTCCGCCTCCATTCTGAAGACAGAATACGGCAGCCGGCTAAAATGCAATTAAAAAACCGACAGGAATTTTTCGTTCCTGTCGGCAAATCAGATGTTTTTTATTGTAATGGCATACTGACGGTGATCCTGAAATCCGAGCCGTTAACGGTTTCAGCCGTTATTTTTCCTCCATGAGCAGATGTGATCGCCTGCGCAATCGAAAGCCCGATCGCGTGACCGCCGGTTTCGGAATTTCTTGATGCATCAGTGCGGTAAAATCGGTCAAACAAATGAGAAAGGCTTTCGTTTGACACGGGCATCATTGCGGTATTGAATACAGAAATAAACAGCATTTTTTTACGAGAATACATATCGAATGTTACAATTCCGCCGTTTGGCGAATATTTCATCGCATTGTCAAGTAAAATCGTTATCAGTTGCCTGACAGCATCGGGACTACCATACATAGTGAGATTCGGCTCAACCTGTACACGAAATTCCTTGTTCTGAGTAGCGGCAACTGAACGGAACTGTCCGGCAGTCTCACCCACGAGGTCGGAAACAGGGAACTCAATTTTAACGAGTGAATTTTCTGCTTCTTCCATTTTTGAAAGATAGACAAGGTCGCCGGTCAAAACGCCAAGCCGTTTTGTTTGAGTTCTTATATCTGAAAAACTTTCATTTTCTCCGTAATCGGATTCGAGCAAATCGAGATTTGCACCGATAATTGTCAGCGGTGTTTTAATCTCGTGACCGGCATCGGTAATAAAACGTTTCTGCTTTTCATAACTTTCGGCAATCGGACGAATAATGCGACCTGCGGCAAAAAGAAAAATGATAAAAACTATAACACAACCGAGCAATCCTACGGCGATACTTGTCCACATAAAAGTACGGAAAGAATCAAGTTTCCTGCCGCAGTCGAGAAAGATAATTCTTGTTACTTTATTATCGGTTTGCTTTGCGTATCGAAACTGTCCTATAAAATCACGATTGGATTTGTTTTCGACCGCTTTTTGTATAAAGTCGGTTACAGATTCTTTATCAACCGATATGATTTTTGAAAAATCGGTTTCTTCTATATTACCGTCTTTTGTTACCATTGCCGTAAAATACCGTGACTCATACGGCACTTCGGGAGACATTCCGTGCGGGATAAAATCCTTTATATCCTGTGGCGGTTTGTCCGGCATATCCGAATGATTGCCGAAAGGAGCATTCGGTTGGGAAAGGACATCAAGAATTGCATCTGTTTCCGTTACAACAGATGAATAGTTGACGATATTCATAATTCCGACGAGTATTGTCATAAGTATAAACATGGAAACCGTTGCTAAAATAATAAATTTCTTTTTTAACCTTTTAATCTTCGGCATCCTCCAAAGAATAACCGGCGTTTCGGGAGGCTTTGATCTGAATGTTTGCACCGAGAGCCGTCAGCTTTTTGCGAAGATAAGAAATATATACCCATACCACATTGATTTCCGCTTCGCTGTCACAACCCCATATTTTCTCCATAATGCGTTCGGTTGAGAAGATATGACGGGGATTCAGCAGAAACATTTCCATCATTTGAAATTCTTTATTGGCAAGTCGAAAACCTCCTGTAGGAGATGCCAGTTCAAAGGTTGCACGGTCAAGTGAAATATTTCCCATACGAAGTTTTGTGTCGGTTTCTGCTTTGCCCCTTGTCATACAGCGAATGCGGGCAAGAAGTTCTTTTGTATCAAACGGTTTCGGAAGATAGTCGTTTGCTCCGCTGTCAAGTCCGAGTACACGGTCATCGATTTCCGATTTTGCTGTCAGCATCAATATTGGAAGCTGATTTCCTGATGCACGGACTTTTTTTAGTACTGTAATGCCGTCCATTTTCGGCATCATTATATCCAGCACGGCAGCATCGTAGTTGCCTGACTCTATATACATCAGAGCATCTTCTCCGTTAAAGACGGCTTCAACCGAATAATTATTTTTTTCAAATATTTTTACAAGTGCTTTGGATAACGCTTTTTCATCTTCGGCAAGTAATAAACGCATTTTGGAGACTCCTTTCAGTCGGATATTTAACAGCATACCATATTCACATTAAATCAAATTAAAAATCTAAAATGCTCATTTATTTTATCATGTTTTTTGCATTTCTGCAAGGAAGACAAATTTTGAATAATTGTAAATTATTTTTCATTGCCTTATTCTTCGTATTTACAAACAAAAGTAAAAGTTGTATAATTAAAAAGCAAATATATAGTTTGAGGTGTTGCAAATTGAAAAAGATATTATCGTTTTTCCTTGCCGTAATACTTATGTTATCAATGGTTTCCGTTTTATCTTTTGCGGCGGAAGAATATACCGATACACAGAAGAAACTTGAAAAC
>JAZUHA010000318.1:0-2743 GCA_045641485.1 Acutalibacteraceae bacterium | reverse complement strand
TACTTGCGTCCCCCCTGCAACCCATATTATCAAGCTCTATATCGGCAAATTCGTACAGTTTTTTACCGCTTTTATGACGTGATTCCATTGCTTTTGAGTGGTTGAGATTTGTAAGCGCAATAACCGTTAAACCTCTTTCGGAAGCAAGTTGTGCCATATCCACACATACACCGTTTCTGCCGGAATTTGAAATGATTACAATAACATCGTCTTTTTTCATGGAATACGTTTCAAAAAGAATGTCGGCATAACCCTCAAGTCTTTCGATTTCAGTACTTTTTGAAGCGGATTCGTGAAGCATAAGAGATGTTTCAAGTACGGGCATAATTTTAACAAGTCCGCCGGCACGGTAAAAAAGTTCTTCGGCGAGCATATGAGAATGACCTGTACCGAAAAGAAAAATATTTCTGTCGTTTTCAAGCGCTTCTGCAAAAACAGACGAACATTCTTCTATCGCTCCGAGTTGATTTTCTGTTATTTCAGTCAATATTTTTGTAAGATTTTCAAGATATTCAATATGCTTTTTCATAAAAATCGCCCCCGTTTTTAATAGCCGTAATAACCGCCCCAAATTCCGGCGGTTTTTTAAGAACGGATATATCCGTTTCCGGAAAATCCCGTTTTATTTCATTTATAAAAATGTTTCTGAAAGTGTCACAGTTCTGCATAATTCCTCCCCACAAGCCGAGCGGAGTTTTTTTCGGCATACGGGAAAGAAGTGAAGATACGGTTTTCGAGAAACTTTCCGCATTTTTTCTTATTATTTCTTGGGCTGTTTTGTCACCGTCTTCGGCGCATTTAAAAACCGACGGGGCAAATCCTGCGATTTTTGTAACGGGAACGGAATTTGAATAGACAAAATCTATGAGTTTATCACTGTCTGCCGTACCGAAATATTTTTTAACTTCTTGTGTAAGTTTTGTTTCGGGTACGGATTTTTCATTTGAACGCAAAACCGCCCTTAAAGCATCGGCGGAAATTGCAAAACCCGAGCCCTCATCACCGAGTAGATAACCGTAACCGCCCGTATTTATTATTGATTTATCGGGAAGTCTTCCCGCTGCCATAGATCCCGTACCGCAAACCGCAACAGCACAGGCGCCGCCGGTATTCACAGACATAAGTGCGATAAAAAGATCACTGTCGAGGATTATATTTTCCGTACCGAAAATACCGCCGCAGAGTTTTTCGGTCAAATTTTTATCTGCTCTGCCGGAAAGTGCGGCACAGCCTATACATACCGCTTCCGGCTTTTTATTTCCGTCAAGAACGGCTTCGGCAATTTCCCTGAGATTATTTCTTGCCGAAGAGAAACCGACCGAATTAAAGTTTATGCTTTTACCCGTAAATGAATTTATTATATTGAGGTTTTCGTCACAAAGCACGGCTTTTGTTTTTGAGCCGCCGCCGTCAATTCCGAGATAATATTTCATAACTTCCTCCCCGTATTGCAGTTTACTATATTTCAACATAAAATTCTTTTTAATTCAATACTTAAATCGTTATTTCTGTTGAAATAACAAAAATTTTATGTATTATATAATCATAACAACATTGAAACGGAGAAACTGATATGATAAACGGTTTTAAAGGCGAAAAATTCAATACACTGTTTCCGACGGAATATAACATTACAATAGAAAAAAAGAACACAAAAGAAGTTACATACTGTGAAAAAACTCACAGAGTTACAGACGAAAAATATATTATTGATGTTTACGGTAACGATATAAAAATTATTTGCAGCGGTGAAAAAAGCGCTTTTTATGCTCTTTGTGACATAACAACGAGCGAAAGCCATAAAGACGGCAGATTTATATGTTCACCGTCTTTTAAAGTGCGAGGATATATAGAGGGTTTTTACGGCAAGCCGTGGACTTTCCGTGAGCGCCTTTCCGTTATGAATCTTATGGCAAAAAACAAAATGAATACCGTTTATTATGCGCCTAAAGACGACAGTTATCACCGTGACTTGTGGCGTGAAAAATATCCGCCCGAAGAACTTAACGAACTCTCAAAACTCGTTGACAACGCAAACCGATGCTATATGGATTTTTATTGGTGCATAGCCCCCGGACTTTCGATTAAATATTCCGATGAAACCGAGTTTTTGTGCCTTACGGAAAAAACAAAACAGTTATATTCAACAGGCATTCGCAACTTCGGGCTTCTTCTTGACGATATAGGCGAAGACCTTGTTTTTCCCGAAGACAAAGAAATGTTTTCGGAAACGGTAAATGCACATATTGACCTTATTGAGAGGTATTTTGCATTTCTCAAAGAATTTGATGCCGAAATAAATCTTACCGTTTGCCCTACACTGTATCACGGAAAAGGAACCGAATATTATATTTCAAAACTCGGCAAAGAAATTTCTCCCGAAATAAATATTTTCTGGACGGGCAGAGATATATGTTCACGGGAACTGACTTCATTTGAAGCGCTTAAGTTTATTGAGGGTACAAATCATAAACCGCTGTATTGGGATAATTACCCCGTAAACGACTGCGCTATGTTTAACGAAATGCACCTGTCACCTATAATCAACAGAGACTCTGACCTTTGGAAATATTCCGCAGGCATTATTTCAAACTGTATGGAATATGCCGAATGTTCAAAAATTCCGCTTATAACATTTGCGGATTATCTGTGGGACAGTGAAAATTACGATTATGATATGTCGTGGAAAAACGCAATCGCTCAGGTTATCGGAAAAGAAAATGTAAACACATTTATGACATTC
>JAZUHA010000317.1:0-2626 GCA_045641485.1 Acutalibacteraceae bacterium | reverse complement strand
AACATTCTGCCGAAAGAAAGTTTTCCCGTTACCATACCGAGTCCGGCTTTTACATAATTATCCGGCGACATTTTGAATTTATCACGTGAAGCGGCTATAAATGCTTCTGTAAGAAGTTTTGCGGCATTAGCATCTATATTTTCGTCTTTTTCAAGAACATCTCCGAAAAAGTCCTCGGCAACCATCGGCGGATGCGGAAGATTTTTGAATTTTGAAAATTCCGGTCGTACAGTCGCAGTATATCTGTCGTTTTTATACAGTTTAACATAATCACAATTTGTAAAAACATAAACTTTACCGAGCATTCCGCCGGGATGTTCACCTATATCCATAGAAGACGACACTTCAAGGAACGGTACTTTATCCTGCTGTGACATATATATTGATGCACCGAGTTTCGGAACACGGAACATATCAGTTACACCGTGGTAGCAAATTCTGTCACCGCTTCCGAAATCCTTGTGAGTATTATAATCCGCCATACACCAGCCGATAGCACCGCTTATTCTTTTATTTCCGTATGCGGTATTAAGAACCCTTGTATGACGGAGTGCATGCTCCGTTCTTAAGGATTCACAGTCAAAACTTTTTGTCGGGAACATATGACCGTTATGTTCGGTCACAAGGTACGGCGCTCTTATGCCTGCCGGAATAATCGGCGGAAGAAGAGATAAAATACCTCCCGAATGAATAAAATCATTGTATGTATAAACATCTTCAAGCAAGTGGCTTCTCGGCATATTTCTTACGCCGCCGGTCTGCCTTGTATCGTCAAGTTCCCTCGCAATTTTGTTTGTAACCGTATAAAACTCGTCACAGTCCATACCCTCGTTTACCCTTACACCCCAAAGGATTACGGACGGGTGGTTTCTGTCACGTAAAATCATTCTTTTTACATTGTCTTTTGCATTTTCACGCCATTCGCCGTCACCGAGATACTGCCAACTCGGCATCTCGGTAAATACGAGGAGACCTATTTCATCACAGCGGTCAAGGAAATGAATACTGTCGGGGTAATGCGATGTACGGACTGTATTTACGCCGAGTTTGAATTTTAAAAGGTCGGCATCCGCTTTTTGAACACTTTCGGGCATGGCATAGCCCACATACGGGTAACTTTGATGACGGTTAAGTCCCCGTATCTTGATTTTTTCGCCGTTAAGATAAAAACCGTCTCGCTTAAACTCCGCTTTACGGAAACCGAATCTCACTTCTGTTTCGTCTATATTATTGTATTTTACTTTAATCGTGTAAAGTTCAGGATGAACGGTATCCCACAAGCGAACATTTTCTACAGCCCACTTGAAATTGATTTTTTTGCCTTTAGTTTTAAATTCCTTTGTATTTATGATTTTACCGTCTTTGTAAAGTTCAAGGAAAATTTTGCCCTGAACGGTTTCGGAAAATGTTATATCCGCATCAATAACCTTTTTGGGAAGTAAAACATCCTTGGTGCGAACAAAAACATCTTCTATGTAAACTTCACTTACTTCCTCAATCCATACCTCACGGTAAATACCGCCGTAAACAAGATAATCAACAACATTACCGAAAGGCGGTATTTCTTCACGCTCCCGTGAATCAAGTTCAACAACAAGAAGATTGTCTTTGCTTAACATTTTTTCGGTTATATCAAAAGAAAAACGGTTGTATGCGCCTTTATATTCACCGATAAATTCACCGTTAAGATATACTTTTGAATAAACCGCCGCACCCTCAAAATGAAGGATATACTTTTTATTCTTTTCTTTTTTTACATCAAAATTTTTGCGGTAACAGCTTACAAACTGATATGATTTTTCATCAAAATAATTATACGGCAGAGAAAGATTCGTATGCGGAATATCCACAACCGAAAACGAACTGTCGTCAAACGATTTTTTTATCATTTCCCGTGAAAAATCCGGGGTGTATTTCCAACCGAAATTAAGAGGATATTTTTTTCTCATAATTACACCTTTTTCTTTGGTTTTTCTGACTTAATTCTATACTATTATAATATGTATGTCAACAACGCATTTTTTTCGTTTAAAACTTTGCCCTCAATAACCGCCGAAAGAAGTGTATTAAGAGCCTCTCCGACTGCCTCTCCCGTTAAGCCTTTTTTCTTCAAATCCGAGCCGCTTATTTTAAGCTGATTTACCCTTACGCACTCGTCATTTTCTTCTATTTCCGAGAGCCATAAAAGTACATTTTCGCTCGCCTTTTTTATATCTCTGTACTTTTCACTCAATGCTCCTCTGTCGCTCTTTTTTATAATAAGAAGAGTACGCACGTCTTCGGGTGTAAGATATGTAAGTTTTTTCTTTAATTCGAGTTTTGTTTTCGGCGGCTCAAAATCGTGATTTGAAACAAGAAATGAAACTCTGTTTACGGTTTTTTTGTCAAACCGCAAATCATTCAGTATTTTTTCGGCGATTTCACCACCCGCGGAAGCATGATTTTTAAAAGTACTTTCACCTTTTTCGTTAAGTTTATGTGTAGGCACTTTACCGAGGTCATGAAGAAACATGGTAAGCCTTAATGTTTTTTCGGGCGGTATCGTATCAACGGTATGACAAATATGTTCCCACACATCATAAGCGTGTTTTTCACCGTACTGCTTAAAACCCACAGCCGCTTCGAT
>JAZUHA010000316.1:0-2457 GCA_045641485.1 Acutalibacteraceae bacterium | reverse complement strand
CACGAAAAAGACAACGCCGAAAGAAAAGAAGCGTATAACGCCGATATTACATTCGGTACAAATAACGAGATGGGATTTGACTATCTTCGTGATAATATGGTTATGTATGCAGAGCAGAGAGTTCAGAGAGGTCATGCCTTTGCCGTAGTAGACGAGGTTGACTCCATACTTATAGACGAAGCGAGAACTCCGCTTATTATTTCCGGTGTGGGCGATGCTTCCACAGACCTTTACCGTCTTGCAAACGATTTTGTAAAACGCCTTAAAATGGTAAAAGTTAAAGAACTTGACGAAAAAATGAATGCCGAGGAAATCACCGACGAAGAGGGCGGCGACTACCTTGTTGACGAAAAAGCCAAAACCGCTACTCTCACAAAAAGCGGTATTAAAAAAGCCGAACTTGCTTTTAACCTTGAAAACCTTATGGATGCCGAAAACCTTACAATACAGCATCACATAAATCAGGCTCTTAAAGCACACGGCACAATGCAGCGTGACGTTGACTATGTTGTAAAAGACGGTCAGGTTCTTATAGTTGATGAATTTACGGGTCGTATAATGCTCGGCAGACGATACAGCGAAGGTCTTCACCAGGCTATTGAAGCAAAAGAAAATGTAAAAGTTGAGCATGAGAGCAAAACTCTTGCCACAATAACTTTCCAGAATTATTTCAGACTTTACAAAAAACTTTCCGGTATGACGGGTACCGCTATGACGGAAAGTGATGAATTTCAGGAAATTTACTCTCTTGATGTTGTTGAAATTCCCACAAACAAGCCGATGATTCGTGTTGATAACGATGATGTGCTTTACAAAACGGAAGCCGCCAAATTCAATGCCATTATAGACAAAATCATTGAGTGCCACGAAAAAGGTCAGCCGGTTCTTGTCGGTACGGTTAATATCGAAAAGAGTGAAAAGCTTTCCTCTCTTCTTAAGAAAAGAGGAATTAAGCATGAAGTTCTGAATGCAAAGTTCCACGAAAAAGAAGCCGAAATCGTAGCGCAGGCAGGTAAATTCGGTGCTGTAACAATAGCCACAAATATGGCAGGTCGAGGTACCGATATCATATTAGGCGGTAACCCCGAATTCCTTGCAAAATCGGAAATGCGCCGTATGGACTTTACGGAAGAACTTATTGCGGAAGCCACGGGCTTCGGCGAAACAGACGATGAAGAAATCCTTGATGCAAGAAAAACATTCCGTGAACTTGAAGAAAAATATAAAGTCAATACAAAAGAAGAAGCCGAAAAAGTCCGTGAAGCGGGCGGTCTTTGCATAATCGGTACCGAGCGCCACGAGTCAAGACGAATAGACAACCAGTTAAGAGGCCGTTCGGGCAGACAGGGTGACCCGGGTGAAAGCAGATTTTTCCTTTCTGCCGAAGATGATCTTTTAAGACTCTTTGCAGGCGACCGTTTCTACAATACGCTTGATATGTTTAAGAGCATTGGCGATATGCCCGTTGAAGCAAAACTTTTCTCAAGCGCCATTGAAAATGCGCAGAAAAAGGTTGAAAGCAACAACTTTGCAATACGCCGTAACGTTCTTAAGTTCGACGATGTTATGAACAAACAGCGTGAGGTTATTTACGGTCAGCGTAACAAGGTGCTTGACGGTGAAGACATTTCCGCAACAATCCAAAAAATGATTGCCGAAACAATAGGAGAATCCGTTGACTTCTATTGCCCCTCAACGGTTAAAGAAGACGAATGGAACAAAAAAGGTCTTGCCTCAAAATACGAGTGGCTTGCTACTGAAGACGAAATCACCGCTCTTCACAAGAACGAAGATATAGCAACACTTCTTCTTGACAGAGCGGATGCGGTGTATAACGCAAGAAAAGAAGAATTCGGTGAAGAAATCATAAAAGAAATCGAAAGAACCGGTCTTCTTCGTAATGTTGATATGCGCTGGATGGATCACATTGATGCCATGGACGAACTAAAAAAAGGTATTTATCTTCGTGCTTATGCTCAAAAAGACCCCGTTATTGCATTCCGTGAAGAAAGTTTTGATATGTTTGATGAAATGTCAAACGATATTCGTGAGGGTACGGTTGACTTTGTTCTTCGTGTACGCATTAAAAAGGAAGAACCCGTCGAAAGAAAACAGACTGTTAAAATCACAGGCGCTTCCGGTGCAGACGACGGCTCCGTAAAGAAAGAGCCCGTTAAGAAAAAAGCAAAAGTCGGCAGAAATGACCCATGCCCCTGCGGAAGCGGCAAGAAATATAAAAAATGCTGCGGATTGAATGAATAGTAATTTTCAGTTTTCAGTTTTCAGAATTTAGTTTTTAGCCTGTATAACCGGCAGTTTATTCTCCGATATTTACCCTTTTTTCAGTGAGGAATTAGGAATGAGGAGTGAGGAATTTCGGGGCTTCGCCGAATTATATCACATTGTGAATAACTGTTAGTTCACACTTTCATATTTTATTTTTCATTACAATTAAAT
>JAZUHA010000315.1:0-4448 GCA_045641485.1 Acutalibacteraceae bacterium | reverse complement strand
AGTATCGCGACTGCTCCAAAGGAGCGAGACGACTATGTTTCTGAGGGGTTTGGGGATTCTTCCACAACAAGCATTTTGCATTTCCTATTAGGAATGCCTTGCTTGCCCGTATTGATTCCGCAAAAAAGCTATCGCCGTACTTTGTATCATAAAAGCATTGATACCGTGTTATAAAAGGACACTCACGAAAGCCCTGAAACCGTTGATAAATAAGGGAAGTGGATTAACCAACATTTTAGGTTAATCCACTTTTTCGTTAGAAGGATTTACTTGCTTGTAGACTCGAATAATTAGCGATGCTTACTGTTGCAATCGTTACAAATTCCAAGGTTTATATGATTTAGCCCACCGTATGAAACAAACTTGTCTGAAGGAAGAATTTGTCCGCATATTTCGCATTTAATCCACCTTACGCCTCTTGAATCACAGATTTGTGTATCTTGCTGAGTAAATAAATCTTTAACTTCATTATATGCTTCGAGTTCAGCTTGTTTTGCTTTAATTTTTATGCGTTCCTCCTCTTTTTTGCGTTCTTCTTCAAGTTGTTTGATGCGCTGTTCATATGTGCGCTGTTCTTCTTCCTGCCTCAAACGCTGAACTTCGGCAATGCGACGCAGATTATCCAACCGTATTCTTTCAGCTTCTTCACGCCGCTCCTTTTCTTTTTGTTGTTCCGCTATTATTCTTTGAGCTTTGAATTCGGGAAAAAGAGAATCTATGTACGAGCTTGGTTTTCCTTCAATGCTGAATAAGAACAGTTCATTCATGGCACGAGTAATACCTACATAGAATAAGCGGCGTTCTTCTTGTTCGCCATCAGCATTATCCTTAGACCTGCTAAATACATTTGGCATTGAAGAAGGAAAGCGGCCATCGAAAACATCTACAATATAAACATTATCGTATTCTAAACCTTTGCTTGAATGGATAGTTGATAAGATGATTTTTGATTCTTCATTAAACCCTTGCATCATCTTCTCTTCCAACTCTTTTAAGCGTTTAAGGAATTGGCTAATGTTTGCTGTTCGTTTTGCAAGAATTTTAAGTATTTCAATTTTCCCTGTATCAAGGTGTTTTTCTTTCAGATAGTTGCCATAGCCTTCTTCAAGCAAATAATCTATTGCATTCAACGGAGACATACATGAAACGAATTTGATAATTCTTCGGAAATTTTCTCCTCGATGCTTATATTCCCACTTTACATATTTTATTTGCTCATCTACAGCATCGAAAACGGAAATTTTTTTGTCTACGATTGTTTTTATTGCAAATTCTTTCTTCTTGTTTGCCAAATAAAGAATACCTTTGTTGCATATCTGCTCAAAAGATCTTGTGTCATATTCATTGATTGCTAACGAAAGGTAAGCAACAATATCTTTAACTACACGGTTGCAAAAGAAATTCATTTCTGGCTTGCGGAGTTTAAATAAAATATTGTTTCTTAAAAATAAATCTACAAGAACAATCGCACTCTCATTATCACGATATAAAAAAGCTGTTTCAATTTTTGTTCTTTTTGCAATATCAAGCAGATACAAATATTGATCTTCTCTGGACTTAACAGTTACCAGGTGGACATTCTCTCCGGGCCCGCGTTCAGATACCATGTTTTTTTCATATCTTCCCTTATTTTTAGATATAAAAGTTTGGGCCTTGTCTACAATTTGAGAAGTAGATCTGTAATTGCGTTCCATTCGAAGAATATAAGGATTTCTATAATCGTATCTAAAATTTAAAAGTGCTTTTGGGTACGCTGCACGGAATCCATATATACTCTGATCTTCATCCCCAACCATAAAAATATTATTATCTTTTGCAAGCATGTAAATAATCTCATGTTGAATTTTCGAAGTATCTTGTGCTTCATCGACGCAAATATATCTGTACTTTTGCTTATATTGTTCTGAGAATTTTGGCCTTTCTTTTAAAATCCAGTGAGCAAAAACCATTTGGTCGTCAAAATCCATTAGTTTATTGTTTTTTAGATTTTCCTCATAGGCTGAATACATTTCATATAGATTAGGATATTCAGTCTCGATTTCAAGAATCTGCTCTTTTTTGAGCAACATATTCTTTATGTATGTTATTGCTGAGGAAAGCTCTATAATATCGTTTTCAGTTGCAAACTCACCGGCACATGTTCTGTATATCTGCGATAATAATTTTCTTCTTTCGCCATCTTCGATATGACGTCGTTTGAGGTGATTCGACTTTTTACAAAATTCAGAATAAATCTCTAAAGATAAGCTGTTTATTGTTTTAAAATCAATCCTGTTTCCAAGTTCTTTGCCGAATTTTGCAGAAAACCTTTCTTTCATTTCAGAAGCAGCATTGCGATTAAATGTAATAGCAAGAATGTTTTCAGGAGAAATACCCTTGTTTATTATCATATGTCCAAGTCTGGCAACGAGCACCGTTGTTTTTCCTGATCCAGGAACAGCCAGCAACAAATTAGAGCCTTCAACCGCTTGAAGAGCTCGTTCTTGTTGTTTATTAAGGGTGATTTGATATTTTTCTTTGAAGGAAAGGTATCGCTCGTTATTAGAAACATCATCTCGACACGGAGGTAAACATTTGCCATAATTTAATCCAACATATGATAAAAATTCGGACTTGCTCATAAAAGCAGACGTTTTAAAGCTTTCAAATCCAGATTCAGAAACACCCTCTACTCTAACAATACATTCACTTTCTCTGTTGCGCAACTGAAAGAAAAGATCAATACGCCCACTGGTAATATCGTATCTGTTAAATGTTCTTTTCGGATTGTACCATTTAAAAATTAATCCGTCTTTCGTTTCTTTAAATGTGATTTGCCTGCCTTCAAACAAGTCAGATAAATCAAACAGCCAAACAACCTTATAACCTAAATTTAGATAAAAGTTATTTCTATCATCAAACATATCCGCTGATATAATGCTGTGTTGAAACTCTACAACCGTGTAATCCACAACAACATCCGCCCTATGAACCGTATCTCCCAGCGATAATTTCAACTCCTGATTTTCTTTCGGGAAATATGCTTGCCATTCATTGTGCCATGGTGAAATATCATAACTGTGACTGCATTCCCAGCTATCTTTGCAAGCGTGACTTTGCTTGTGAGCGAAATGATGTTGCCTGATTTCGCCTTTTTTTGTCACTACGGGCGCACCGCAATACGGGCAATAATATTCCTTATTGCTTTGTGTGTCATCAATATGTATTCTGTTGTCATTATAATCAAAGGCTAATAACATTATAATTCCTCTTCACAATAGAACGTTTTCTCAAACTTGCAATCAAGTACTACACACAACAATTCGAAGAGATGCTGATTAAAAAATGGGAACGTATTATTGTAAAAAAACATCAATGAATTCTTTTTCATTGTTTTTTATTTCTACAACAAACTCATCATAACCTCCTGGTTTGATTTGATAAATTCACACTTTATTCGCTGATTCTGTCAAAATACACGTTTAACTTCTCATCGCATATTCTATCGATATCCGCTTTTTCTTCTTTGCTTAAATGCTTCCACACGGCCTCATCCACCTGAATAATGCCGAGTGTTTTTGTGTGCCGGAGCATCTGCATATCTTCAAATCTCTTGAACGGATTAGCAAGAATATTTCTTTCCGCTTCCTTATCCGTATAGCCGCCTTTGGCAAAGATGCTGTTTGCTTTTTCAACTTTCAGCCCGGATGTGCGGCGGCCTTCATAATAAGCGCAGAAATAGCCGACAATATCTTCAAATTTGATTCTGCCCTTGTCATCCGCAAGCTGAGCAAATATAAACATCCGGCTTAAAAAGATGTGTTTCCTGAGTCCGGTACGGGATTTTTTCTGAAAAATCCCGTATATATTCCTCATTAATTACATACCGTTCATTATATTGAGCAGACTTTGGTAACTGTCAACATCATGATATTTCACGTTGGCGGTTGAAAGTTCATTAAGCTCAAACATCGTTTTTATATAGACATATGTTTTGCCCGTGCCGGTTTCCATTTCAATATCAAGTGAACATCTGCCCAAATCGCTTATCAATGAAGGAGAAAGCTTGATGTTGTTGAATGTCTGAATATCATGTATATTCTTTAAAAGTTGTTCATCGGTAAGTCCGATAACTTCATTTTTAAACCCTGTATCAAAAGAATCATTCTGATTTTCTGTAAAGGAGCCTAAACTTTTAAGAGCCTCATCGGATTTATTTATTTTACACAAATCACGAATATAGCTCACACGATCATAATGCCCCTGACCGTTGAAAACTTTTACAACTGCATCTACTGCATCGGTCTGATATTGTTGAACCTTAAAATTAAATTTCATTGTCCTTCACTGCTTCTTCAAGTTCAAGAATATATCTGTCAAAATCACTTTCGTATAATCTATCCTGAATTATTCTGTATTTTTCAAATTCCGTTTCTGCATAGAGCTTTGCTTGTTCTGCACTTATTTTT
>JAZUHA010000314.1:0-2557 GCA_045641485.1 Acutalibacteraceae bacterium | reverse complement strand
CGCCTGTTATCCACGCTGAAAACTGAAAACTGAAAACTGATTCAGGCTTAAACGCTAAAAACTATAAACTAAAAACTGCGTAGCCGCCGTCACACTCCCGAATATGCCGAAAAACCGCCGTCAACGGGGATGATTACGCCTGTTACAAAGCGGGAATATGTTTCATCGGCAAGGAAGAGAAGAGTGCCTGTGATATCCTCGGGAACACCGAATCTGCCGAGCGGTGTGTGACCGAGGATTTTTTCGCTTCTTGCGGTTAATGAACCGTCTTCGTTATAAAGAAGCGTTTTATTCTGAATTGTGGAAAAAAAGCCGGGGGCTATTGCATTAACACGGATACCAACATCGGAAAAGTGAACAGCCATAAACTGCGTAAAGTTTGAAATAGCGGCTTTTGCGGCAGAATATGCGGGAATTCTTGTAAGGGGCTTATACGAATTCATAGAAGAAATATTTATGATATTTGCATCTTTTTTGCCTACCATATCCTGCGCAAAGCATTGTGTGGTAAGAAGTGTACCCAAAAAGTTAAGGTTAAATACAAATTCAATTCCCTTGGGGTCAAGGTCAAAAAATGTTTTAACACCATCTGCTTTTTCTGCTATATCGGATAATTCAAGTTTGTCTTTTGTTGTAGTGCCCGATGGGTGATTTCCGCCGGCACCGTTAAGAAGAAGGTCGCAGGTCCCGTATGTTTCGTTTATTATTTTTCTTGCATTTTCAAGGCTTTCTTTTTCAAGTACATTGCAGGCAATACCTATTGCTTCAAAGCCCTCTGCTTTAATTTCATCGGCAACTTTTTTTGCGGCATCTTCTCTTAAATCGAGAACAGCAACTTTCATTCCCTGTCTTGCAAGGTCTTTTGAAAATCCGCTGCAAAGAACTCCGCCGCCGCCCGTTACAACCGCAACTCTGTTTTTTAATGTCTCATGAATATACATCTTTACCACCTCAATAAATTCTTGTAACAAACTTTTCTGCATCCGCTTCTTTAAGGCAGTCGCCGAGTGCTTCTGCCGCCGCACAGAATGCGTCAAAGTTCGTAGGATAACTGAAATCGTCTTTAAGTGCTTCTGCCGTGCCGTTTTCGCTTTCAAGGTCTTTAAGCCCGTCAAATACTTTTAAATGCGGCTCAAGGGTAAGAAAATGATCGCCTGTGTGCTCAAGCGAATATCTTTTCAGAAGTTCGACTATTTCGCCGTCACCTTTTCCCGCCGGAACTACTCTCCCGTCTGCAAAACGGCAATCCTTAATGTGAAGATAATCAATATAATCTTTTAATTTTTCGTAAGCCGGAATTATTTTTACACCGCACTGAATAAAGTTGGACGGGTCAAAAATACCGCCGATTTTACCTTTTAAGGAAGTAAGAATATCAAGGCAACGGTCGTCTGTATCGCCGTAAATTTCTTTTTCGTTTTCGTGACAGCAGAGAATACCGCCGGAAAGCGAATAGTCGCACATTTTTTCGAGTTTTTCAAGAACTTCGTCACGGTATTCTTTATGGTCTTCACCTTTTGTAAAATAAAAACTGAACATTCTTATTCTTTTTGTTTCAAGAATATTTGCAACTTCAACACATCTTTTAAAATTGTCAAAATGCGGATTAAAGTCTGCCGTGATTTCGATTTTCCCGTAGTGTGAGCCTATGGAAGAAATTCCTATACCGTTCCCGTCAAGTACTTTTTTAAGTTCCTTTGCCTGTTCGGGAGTGTAAAGGGAAATATTCCCCTCGTCAAGTCCTCTCGGCTCAAGGTGAGTCATACCGTATTTTTTGAGTGCGGCTATCTGATTTTTAATACCGCCGCCCGCTTCGTCCGCAAAAGCGGAAAGATGAAATGTAGCCATAAAACCTACTCCTCATTAAGAAAAATTTCTTTGTTTTCTTTTATGTATTCCGCACACTTTTCATAAAGTGTGTCGGAATTATATTTATTTTTAAACTGTTCGTCAACTCTGTTTATTATATCACGGTCAACGGAAACTTCGCTGTCCGGGTCATACATCGGGTAAAGTTCGGAAACGAGTGAAGATATATCACCGAGTCCCGTTTCTTTAAGAGCCGGTACGGCAAGACCTATAAGCGGTTCGCCGTTGTTTTTAAAGAACAGAGAAAGACTTTTTTGAGCATCTTCATCAAAGTATTCAAGCGTGTATATATACTTTTTCGGCAAGGGAAGTGCATCAAAGCCTTTTTCCATATTCGGAAGATTTTCGAGTTTAATCTGTATATTCATAGCCGTGCCGTGTAAAAGTTCGCTTGCGGGAGTATTGTTGATTTTTTCTTCCGTAAGTTCTTAGAAATTCTGCCGGAGTGTATAATCCTTTTTCCAGATTTCCGCTTCTTTTTTCATTCTTTCTCTGCGTTTTCTTGAAACTTCGGAAGCCTTGGCGCAAACAATAACCGTAATAATTATGAAAACGACAAGCAAAAGCCATAAATACCATTTGACACCGAAAACCATTATATTACCTCACTTTGAAGCATTTTGTAAATATCACTTTTTTTAATTCCCGTTATTTTTGCCGCTTCTTTAGATCCTTCGTTTACGGACAT
>JAZUHA010000313.1:0-3647 GCA_045641485.1 Acutalibacteraceae bacterium | reverse complement strand
ATTACCGGAAGCAATTTCGTCTATGAGCATAACGGAGCCGTGTTTGTCATATCCGAATTCAAATTTGATATCATAAAGTACAAGACCTTTTTCACTTAAATCATCGGCAACGATTTTTGTGATTTTCTGTGTCATAGCTTTAATATCGTCATACTGTTTTTCCGTCATTACTCCGAGTACGGCAAGACCGTCTTTTGTAACAAGCGGATCGCCTTTTTCGTCGTTTTTGAATGTCATTTCAACATAAGAGGGAAGGTCGCTTCCTTCCGGGATATATTCACCGTAACGGCGTGTAAAACTGCCTACCGCTTTATTACGGCAAATCACTTCAAGACCGTGACCGAATACTTTTGCGGGTAAAACTTCCATTGTTGTATCTTTTAAATCCGCATTAACATAATGTGTCTTTATGCCGGCATCATTAATTTTCTCAAAGAAGTAAACAGACATACGTAAATTGACATCGCCTACACCATCAATAGTAAGACCTACCGAATTTTCACCGGGATCAAATACGCCGTCTTTACCGGTGCAGTCATCCTTGAATTTCAGTAAATAATTTCCGTTTTCGAGTGCAAATACATCTTTTGTTTTTCCTGTGTAAACTTTTTCCATTTTCAATTACTCCTTTGATTTTATAAATTTGATGCAATTTGAGCATCTTTTTTGATAACATTATCGTGGTCTTTTTTGCGCTTTTCGGTAAGTTTTGCTTTAAGCGTATCATCAGAGAGTGCCAGCATTTCTATGGCAAGTAAAGCAGCATTGACTCCTCCGTTTATTGCAACCGTAGCCACGGGTATGCCCGAGGGCATTTGTACAGTTGAAAGAAGGGCGTCAACGCCGTCAAGCGTGTTTGATTTACAGGGTATTCCTATAACCGGTAAAACAGTCTGTGACGCAACCGCTCCCGCAAGATGCGCCGCCATTCCGGCAGCCGCTATAAGTACACCGAAACCGTTGTCGGAGGCAGAACTTGCAAATTCTGCCGCTTCGGCGGGTGTACGGTGTGCCGAAAAAATGTGAACTTCATAATGTACTCCGAAATCTTTGAGTGTGTCAATCGCTTTTTGAACAATCGGGAGATCACTGTCGCTTCCCATAATAATTCCGACTTTTTTCATTTTCTTTTTCCTTTCTGCCGCAAAAAACAAAAGGGCGCAGTTAGCCTTTCTAACTGCGCCCAGACGGTCGGCATTAACTTAAATTCCCTGCTCCCTTGCAGTGCTCTGCAAAAAATCCGTCAGTCGCAGGAAACTATATATAATATAGTACTGTATATGGTTTTTGTCAAGTGACATACAGGAAATTTTAACAATTATAACTCAATTTCCGCTGTTACCGGAAGATGATCCGAAAGTATTTTTGCGGGAATTTCAAAATTAAGAATTTTTATATCCGGTGTTGCGAAAATATAGTCGATTTTTCTGTCGGGCTCGTAAGACGGGAACGATAAAAGTTCTTTGTCGCTTACCGATGCACAATCCGTAAAAACTTCATATATCGGCTTAAGAACATCGTTGTCCGGACGAACATTAAGGTCACCCATAAAAATACACTTTTCTTTTTCATAATTTGAAAGTACTGTTTTTACGGCGTTTATATGCTCGTCACGGTTAAGCCCGAAATGGGTTATAAGTACGGTTAACTGCGGATTTTGAAGTTTCAGTTTTAAAAGACACCGTGTTTCGTAAAGGTCTTTTCCCGTTTTCGGATTAGGGTCGGGAATCGGAATGACTTCAACACTTTTAATTGCTTTTCTTGTCAGAACGGCGTTTCCGAACGGGTTTTCACCGTCAATATCGGTGGCTTTTGCAAAAAAACCGTGATATCCGAGCCGGGAAGCGAGTTCTTCCGTTTGTGATGTATATTCCTCATCTTCGCCGTTTCCGTGTACCTCGTTAAGACCGATAATATCGGCATCAAGTGATTTAATAAGGTTTGCAAATGCATCAAAATCGATTTTTTTATTAAGAAAGTCTTCACAGTGATAAATATTAAAAGATGCAACCTTTAACTTCATAGAAAATCCTCCGCAGTTTTTTTAAAATCATTTATTGAAATTCTTTACCACCGTAGCAAATGTGTCGGCAATAGTCTTTTGTGAGCCTATACCCATACCGTTTGTTTCGTGGTAATGGTTTTTACCGAAACGGTCTTTATAACCGTTAAGGTACGGTTGAGTCGGGTTAAGTACAAAGTCATTCGGCGGAACAACATAACCGGTCATATCGTTTGTAACGGCGAAGGCAATCATATTTTTGTCGCCTGCTATTTCGCAAAGAGGAGTCGGATTTATTTCGGAACCTTTGCCCGTTGTGGAATTTTCTGCATTATCATAACCGCCGAAAACGGTAGAAACAAAGTTTTCACCGGGGAGAAGAAGTATTTTCTGATCGCCGAACGACATATAAGTCATTTCCGTTTTCATACAGATTCCGGTACCGCTTTCTTCACAGGGATATGCTTTGAAACTCATAACACCCTTCATTGCAAGAAGAGTAAGAACATAATTGCTTACGGGGTAATAGAACGGCTGGCAAAGAAGTTTGATTTTCGGCTCAAGCTCTTTGTCGTTATTTATTTTTACAACATTATCGGCAAGCATTTTACCCTGAAGTTTAACATTGTTAAGCGGGTCATTTTCATCAAGTTGAGCCATATCCATGCCGCCTATGGGACCTACACCGTAAAGAACATTTGCGCCGTTTTCTTTTAAAATCTGTTCACGCATAAAGTAGGGGTATTCGCCGCTTAATTTTCTGTTTGCGCCGCCGAGTGAGTTCGGGTGACCGCCGAAGTTCATAATCCATGTTTCGCTTTCTCCGTTGTCGGGAACAAAACGAAGTCTTGAAAGGATTTCGTGCTTTTCGGGGAACTGACGCTTTGTGAAAAGACCGTCTTTAATCTCGATATTACCTGTATAAAGTTTACCTGCAGTACGGTTGGCATAAGCTTCTTCACTGCATTTTACAGCCGTATCAAAAATTAACTGCATATATTCGGGGTCTTTTCCGTCGGATGGAATACTCAAAAACGGCTTGCCCCAATAACCGATTGTATCAATGCCGGAGTGGCTGTGAGTGCAGGTTATGTTAATTGATTTACAGCCCTTTATTTTATCTGAAGCAAGAATCATTTCTCTGATTTTGTTGTCTTCCGTATTCGTAAGACCTACACAGTCTGCACTGAGCCAGAGAATACCTTCGTCGCCGCCGCAGTCAAGCCATACGGCATGCATATAAACATCGCTTATAACTCCGTCCATAACATGACCGGAGCCGTGACCTGCTATGTAATAGGTTTTGCCCTTTGTAAGGTCAGGCATGATTTTTTCACGGGAAAAGCCGAGACGGTAATTATTTCCCTCAATGGTAAATGGTTTTGCCTCCGGAATTGCGGGAGCGGTTTTACCCATTTTCTTTTGAATTTTTTTGCCGTAATTTGTTGTGATTTTTACAATGCCTTTAGAAACAATATCAAGCGGATCCATACTTTTGCCCTCCATTTTGAGTTTTATATTATTCTCCTATATTTTACCACCGTATAAAAATAAAAGCAATGACATTTATTATAAATGTAAGTATGTAAAATTGCGTAAAATTCACAATAATTTTGTATTATGTGATTGAAATTTGCTTTTTACT
>JAZUHA010000312.1:0-6333 GCA_045641485.1 Acutalibacteraceae bacterium | reverse complement strand
ACCTCTTTGCCCTGAATGTACTTATCTACAAGCACGGGCTTGTCCGCATCAATTTCAACAGCCGTTTTAAGATAATGGCGAAGCTGTTCTTCATTTGCAACAATCTGCATTGCTCTGCCGCCGAGAACAAAAGACGGACGAACAAGAACGGGATAGCCGATTTCTTCGGCGGCTTTTACGCCGTCTTCGATTTTTGTAACGGCTCTTCCTTTTGGCTGAGGAATACCGAGTTCAAGAAGAATTTTTTCAAAACTGTCTCTGTTTTCGGCTCTTTCTATTGCTTCGCAGTCTGTACCTATAATTTCTATACCGTTGTCCATTAACGGCTGTGCAAGATTTATTGCCGTCTGACCGCCGAGAGATGCTATAACTCCCTCGGGGTTTTCATATTCCGTTATATTCATAACATCTTCCGGGGTTAAAGGCTCAAAATAAAGTTTATCTGCCGTTGTATAGTCCGTAGAAACGGTTTCGGGGTTATTATTTATGATAATTGCTTCGTACCCCGCTTTTTTAATGGTTTGTACGGCGTGTACCGTAGAATAGTCAAATTCAACGCCCTGACCTATACGAATGGGACCTGCACCGAGTGTTACGATTTTCTTTTTATCGGTAAGTCTTGATTCGTTTTTAAAACTGCCGTTTGTAAGATTTATATATGATGAGTAGAGATATGCTATATATTTACCGGTATGAAGGGTATCTACCATACGGAAAATCGGAGTAATTCCGTTTTCTTTACGAAGAACTGCAACGCACTTTTCGGAAGTGTTCCAAAGTACGGCAATATATTTATCGGAAAACCCGAGTGTTTTTGCGGTTTTTAAGACGGTTAAATCGTTCGGGCTGTTTTTAAGAAGGTTTTCCGTATCGACAATTTTCTTTATTGACTCAATGAAAAGTTCTGTAATCATCGTTGCATTATGGATTTTTTCTACAGTTTCATTTCGGCGAAGAAGTTCGGTAACTGCAAAAAGATTATCCGATTTGAAAACTTTGAGATATTCGTAAATATCATCGGTTGCCATATCGTCAAACTTTGCAAGATGAAGATGGCAAACGCCCGTTTCAAGTGAGCGAACCGATTTTAATATACATTCTTCGAGTGTAGAACCGATGCCCATAACTTCTCCTGTTGCTTTCATTTGCGTGCCGAGGATATTCGGAGCATCCTGGAATTTATCAAACGGGAAACGGGGAAATTTTGCAACAATATAGTCAAGCTGAGGCTCTGTTCCGGCATTTCCTCCGGCAACCTCTATTTCACTGAGAGCCATACCGAGTGCGATTTTTGCCGTTACTCTTGCTATGGGGTAGCCGCTCGCTTTGGAAGCAAGTGCGGAAGAACGGGAAACACGGGGATTTACTTCTATAAGATAATATTCGCTTGAATCGGGGTTAAGAGCAAACTGAACATTACAGCCGCCCGAAATTTTTAATTCACGGATGATTTTTATTGCACTGTCATTAAGCATTTTTTTGTCGTGTTCGCTTAAAGAAAGTATGGGAGCCACAACGGCTGAGTCACCCGTGTGAACGCCTACCGGGTCGATATTTTCCATTCCGCATATTGTGATTGCCGTATCAAACGAGTCACGCATAACTTCAAATTCGATTTCTTTATAACCCTTAACGCTTTTTTCGATAAGCACCTGATGAACGGGCGAAAGTTTAAAAGCGTTTACTCCGATTTCCGTGAGTTCCGCTTCATTTTCGGCAAATCCGCCGCCCGTACCGCCCAAAGTGAACGCAGGACGAAGAACAACCGGGTAGCCTATGCGCTTTGCGGCTTGTTTTGCTTCTTCAAGATTATATGTGATTTCAGACGGAATAACGGGCTCGCCTATAGATTCGCACATTTCTTTAAAAAGTTCACGGTCTTCGGCTCTTTCTATACTCTCTCCGCTTGTTCCCAAAAGTTCTACGCCGCACTCTTTAAGAACTCCCTTTTTTTCAAGCTGCATGGCAAGGTTAAGTCCCGTCTGACCGCCTATGCCGGGAACTATTGCATCGGGGCGCTCGTATCTTAAAATCTTTGCCATATATTCAAGAGTAAGAGGCTCCATATAAATTTTGTCCGCAACGGAAGTATCTGTCATTATCGTTGCCGGGTTTGAGTTACAAAGAATAACACTGTACCCCTCCTCCTTAAGCGCTAAACACGCCTGTGTGCCTGCATAGTCAAACTCTGCCGCCTGACCGATAACAATAGGACCGGAGCCTATTATCAGTACTTTTTTAATATCTGTTCTTTTACTCATTATTTTACCCTCCGTTTTATATTTCCGTAATCATAAACTTTTTTGCCGCCGCATACCGTAAAAAGACATTGTCCGTAAACATCGGTATTATTAAACGGCGTGGATTTTCCTTTTGATAAAAAGTCATCTGGATTTATTTTGTAATTTTCGTTTAAATCCCAAACGGTGAAACTGCCGTCAAACGGCAAATTAAAGCGTTTTCTCGGATTTAAACATAAAAGTTCAAGCAGTTTTTCAAGTGTAATGACATTTGTTTTTACAAGATATGTGTAAAGAAGCGGAAAAGCGGTTTCAATACCCACTATACCGAAAGCGCTGTCTTTTAAACCTTTGCTTTTTTCCTCTTCGCTGTGCGGAGCGTGGTCGGTTGCTATCATATCAACTGTTCCGTCTTTTATGCCCTCAATTAAAGCGAGTCTGTCTTTGTTTGTTCTTAAAGGCGGATTCATCTTGAAATTTCCGCTTTCTTTTAAATCGTTTTCGGTAAGTAAAAGATAATGCGGAGCGGTTTCGCAGGTAATGTCAATACCGTCTTTTTTTGCTTTTCTTATAAGTTCAACGCTTTCTTTGCATGATATATGGCAAACATGGTATTTACAGCCTGTTTCTTTTGCCAGACGGATATCTCTTTCAATGGGTTTCCATTCACTTTCACTGCAAATGCCTTTGTGATTGCGGTTTTTCGCATATTCGCCATCGTGAATATATCCTCCGAAAAGCAGACTGTTATCTTCGCAGTGAGCCGCAATTACCTTGCCGAGTTTTTTTGCTTTTTTCATGGCTTCTTTCATGATTTCTTCATTTTGTACGCCTTTGCCGTCATCTGAAAAGCCGATTACCCCATCGCTCATACCGTCAAAATCCGAAAGTTTTTCTCCGAGTTCGCCCATGGTAATTGCTCCGTACGGGTGAATGTTTATTATACCGCAGTTTTTTATAAGTTCTTTCTGTAGCGAGAGATTTTTTTTGCTGTCCGGCACGGGATTTAAGTTAGGCATTGTCAAAACATCCGTATATCCGCCGTGTGCGGCGGCACAGGAGCCGGAAACAACAGTTTCTTTATAAGAAAAACCCGGCTCACGAAAATGCACATGCACATCGCAAAAGCCGGGGAAAATACAAATATTTTTTTCGGGAGTAAAGGAAACACTTTCCGCAAAAGCCGATACTTTTGAAAAAATATCACAGGGAAGATATTCTTTTAAATATAAATTGAATTCACTCTTTGCCATAATATTCGCCTCCCGATAAAAAAAGCCCTGCCGAAAAAGGCAAGGCTTGACACAACAAAACACAGCGACAAAAAATCGCAGAAAACAAGTATTCTGTTTATCATCTTGCCGATATCTCGTATCGATTTAAAGATTTAAAAAATTATAGCACTCTTAAAAACGGATGTCAATATAGAAAAAGAACATTTTCTTTCTACCGAACACTTACAACCGGTTTTTGTGAATTATTACAGTCCTTTTGTTTAATTGACAGTCTTTTAACGGCTTCCGTAAGCCCCGAAAGAAACATAAAATACTGTAATTCTTTAGGTGTCTGCATTGTAAATTCCGTTACGGAAGCAACAGCAAATCCGACTGCAACGGCAAGAAAAGTTATACCGAGTTTTCGGAAATTTCCGCCGCATTTTATAAGTTTTACTATATCAAAAATAATAAAGCCGAAAACTGCCGCAAGGAATATTATACCGACTATTCCGAGTTCCGTAGTCATTTCAAGATAAAGACTGTGGGCGTGGGGCTTATTTATGCCGTAATCTTTCATTCCGAGAGAGGTGCTTTCGCAACCTGCTCCGTAACCGAACAGCGGTTTTTTAAGTATCATATCGGTGCAGGCTTTCCACATCTTAATTCTTGAATCGGTTGATTTTTCAAGGTCAAATTCAAAAAGTTTATCTCTTTGAATTATTGCAAGCACAAAAGTTACGCCGGCGGTTATAATCGCAATAGCAATACTCAAGGCTTTTTTTGAACTTATAAAAAACATAACCACAAGTGAAAGTATGGCAGCCGCCGCGGCACCCCGTGAATTTGTGGCGGCAATTCCGCCGAGTATAAGCACAGCCGAAAAACCGCATATTTTTTTATATTTTGTTTCGCCGGATAAAAAGCCGTATACGGCAAGAGGAAGAACAAGCACAAGATATGTGGCGCAAATAAGCGGGTTGTCAAATGTGGAAGCGGCACGGGAATTTTCCCAGACATTTGCCGTATCCGTAATATTAAACGGCATAAGTTTATATATGAGTAAATCGAAAATTCTCCAAAGCGGATTGAGTTTCGGCAGTTTCAGCAACATAAATATATATTGTATAATGCCTATTCCGCCTACCGCTCCGCCACCCAAAGAAAATCCGAGTATAAGATTTTTTATTCCGAGTTCATCATCGGTAAGATTTGAAATCATAAACGAACCGAGAAGCATTCCCATCCACAAAAGAGACACAGCCGCCGAATATACGGGAGTGGAAGACCAAAAAGAACTTATGAGGCTGTAGCACATAAAAATGAGAAAAATTTTGCCGACTTCACCCATTTTCACCTTTTGTGAAGTAAGCGAAAATTTCTTTTTAAATACAACAAAGCCCGCCAAAGTAAGAATAGGGGCAATATATTCGGGAAGAATTGCAGAAACGGTTACTGCAACAAATATAAATATTCTCATAGATTTGTTCGCTTGTTTTTTTAAAGCATCACTTTCCACAAAAATTATCTCCTCGGATATTTTATCTTAAGTCAGCATATTTTACTATATAAACCGTTATTTTACAAGTAACAATTATGTTACCTATTTGTAAACAATGAAAATTAACGGAAAAATTTATCAAAAAGACTTGATTTTTTCGGAAAATGGGGTATGATATATTTAGCACTCCAAACAACAGAGTGCTAAAAAAATACATATCTTCTCAGGAGGTAATTATATGAAACTTAAACCATTAGGCGACAGAGTTGTTTTAAAATTCTGTGAAGCAGAGGAAACCACAAAAAGCGGTATAATTCTTGCCGCAGCCGCACAGGAAAAACCGCAGACCGCCGAAGTTGTTGCGGTAGGTCCCGGCGGAGTAGTTGACGGCAAAGAAGTCAGTATGGAAGTTAAAGTGGGCGACAAAGTTATTTTAAGCAAGTATGCCGGCACAGAGGTTAAAATCGACGGCGAAGACCTTGTTATTGTTCGTCAGAACGAAATTCTTGCAATAGCAGACTAACGGAGGTAATAAGTATGGCTAAACAGATTATTTACGGTGAAGAAGCAAGAAAAGCTCTTCAGGCAGGTATTGATAAACTTTCAAATACCGTTAAAATCACATTGGGACCCAAAGGCAGAAATGTTGTTCTTGATAAAAAATACGGCGCTCCGCTTATTACAAACGACGGTGTTACCATAGCAAAAGAAGTGGAACTTGAAGACCCGTTTGAAAATATGGGCGCACAGCTCGTTAAAGAAGTTGCGACAAAAACAAACGATGTTGCCGGCGACGGTACGACAACCGCAACACTTCTTGCCCAGGCTCTTGTTCGTGAGGGAATGAAAAACGTTGCCGCAGGTGCAAACCCCATGCAGGTTAAAAAAGGCATCAAAATTGCCGTTGACAATGTTGTTGAAACAATTAAGGCAGATGCAAAACCCGTTAAAAATTCAAAAGATATCGCAAGAATAGCAACCGTTTCCGCCGCAGATGAAAATGTAGGAAAACTCATTGCGGAAGCTATGGAAAAGGTTACGTCAGACGGTGTTATTACGGTTGAAGAAAGCAAAACTGCGGAAACAAGCTGTGATGTTGTTGAGGGTATGCAGTTTGACAGAGGATATATCTCCCCCTATATGGTAACGGACACCGACAAAATGGAAGCGGTTATCGACGATGCTTATATCCTTATTACAGACAAAAAGATTTCTTCTATTCAGGAAATTCTTCCTCTTCTTGAAAAAATTGTTCAGGCAGGCAAAAAACTTGTTATTGTCTGCGAAGATATCGAGGGTGAAGCACTTGCAACAATCCTTGTAAACAAACTCCGCGGAACATTTACCTGCGTAGGTGTTAAGGCTCCCGGCTTCGGTG
>JAZUHA010000311.1:0-8969 GCA_045641485.1 Acutalibacteraceae bacterium | reverse complement strand
GTCTCGGCAACGGTGCCGATTGTCTGGATTCGGAAGACGGCAACATCAATATCTGCGGCGGTACGCTTATCGCACGCTCCGGACTCAGTTATTCCCGTGTTATGGGTTACAGCGACGGCGCACCTCATGACGGTGCTGTGTATATTGCCGACGATCTTACACTTATAAACAAAGCCGATAACAATCCGATTACACGCAATCCCGGTCAGTCATGGCTTGATGCAATCAATGCCGCTGCAACCGGCAGCTCGGGTCATTATGTAATTACCGTATTTACTCTCGGCGGTGCGGTGGAGCTTCTGCCCACCTGTACCGAAAACGGACACAAAGCATATTATTATAATCCCGGCTCCGAGCTTTATTATGAGGATGCCGGCTATCAGACGGAAATCGGTAATCTTGCCGATTTGCTGAACTGGCTCGAGGATGAAAACGGCGGCCTTTTACCCGCCACGGGGCATATAGACGAAAACGGCGACTTCTTCTGCGATGTGTGCCATACAAACGTATGCGAACACGCTCGCTGCACGGTCTCATATATATGGAACCGCACTTTCACCAAATGCACGGCAATACGCCGCTGTCTCGTTTGCGAAAAAGATATTCTGACACAAAATGCATCGGAAATTACATTCACCGATGATTATATCGCTGAAATCTGTACCGATATGGGCTACGGACATTATACGGCGACATTTGCCGATTTTGACCCGCGCGATTCCAGAAGTGTTGATACCGAGCCCGGAGACCACCATTATATCGACTTTGTCTGCGAGCATTGCCACCGTGAGCTGCTTGAACAGGCAAAAGTAAAGAAATTACAGGAGATTGACGAAGCGGCGAGCGGAGACCTCACTTTGCTCGAAAAGATGGTTGTTGCCGGTGCCAAGGTACTCGTTAACAGTGCAAAAAGCGTGGCAGAACTGAATGAAATCAGGGATGAATGCATTGCACAGCTCGGTAAGCACGAGCATACATTTGAGGACGCCTACACCTTTAATGCAACTCACCACTGGTACGAATCCACTTGCGGCCACGAAGATGCGGTGAGCGGCTTCGGCACACACACATTTGACGAAAACGGCAAATGTACCGTCTGCGGATACGAAAAAACGGGTAGTGGCGTAAAAATCTGCACGGTAACACTCGCAAGTGTTGACAATCCCGATAAGATTTTATATTCCGGCACAACCGATGAAAACGGTCTTTGCGGTATAGGCAATATTGCAAACGGAACATATCTTATGTCTGTTTCCTGTGGGGGTGCGGTAACACGAACATATAAAACGACTGTTAAAGACGGCGAGGTTACACAGGATGTTGCTCTTTATACCGAAGGCGATGTAAACGGTGACGGCGAAATAACCGTTGAGGATTACTCGGCGGCGGTAAATACGGCACTCGGCAGTGAAACAAAAGTTTCAAATGACCTTTCCGAAACAGACGATTATCAAAAAGCGGTAGCAGACCTTAACGGCGACGGAAATGTTGATGTAATCGATATAGCACTGCTTGAAAGGAAAATGCATTAAAAGCGGTTTTCGACATTCAACTTTCAAAAGCGTGAAATAAAACAAAATTTATAAAAATATAATGGCTTTACGGGTTGCTGAACGCATAAATCACCGTAAAGCCATTATTTTTAATGATGTTGCTTTTAAATTAGCAGATCCTTTTAAATTGATATTATTTTTTATGCAAGAGCGAGGTTAACTAATGCAGAATAATCGTCAACGGTTATTGCTTCATCTTCACTGCAGTCAGCTGCTTTAAAATATGCACCGTTAAGCTCAGTATGTTTATTTGCCGTACGCTCACATTCCGCAACATCAATTACATCGCAAACACCGTCGCCTGTTATATCGCCTTTGATAACAACGGTAAGTTCAATTTGAAGAACACCGTCTTTAAATACAGATACAACAGTACCCGTAACCGGTGAACTTGTGCTGAACTCAAGGTCAAAGCCGTCTGCCGCTTCTATGTAATCCGAAAAATCGGAAGTTTTAGGAGGAATACCGAAAATATATCCACTCTCTGCGGTAACGCCGTCAGCAGTTATGTAAGGAAGTTTTTCAAATTCCGCCGAAACGGTTACGGCAGTCCCGGGCATTGTGAACTTATATGTACCCCGCTCATCGGCAACAACCGTATGGTTTTCGCCGTCGTTATATTTAAGTGTTTTAAGGATGTATCCGTCATTCGGAACGGGGGTAACGGTAACCGTATCACCGGTAAACGCTTTCGTCATATCTATTGTGATACAGCCGTTATTGGTGTCCTTGTCAACCGCCGGTGTGCTGTTTGTGATTTCGTGAGGACTTACAACAGTCCATTTACCCTCAACGGGGGTGTTTTCAAGAATTTTGCAACCTGAAACAAGCATAGTATTTGTTGGTTTTTTACCGAAAACACCGCCGGAAATCTGCCATTTGCCCGAAGTATCAAAATCCTCGATTTCGCCTCCCGTAACCGTGGCGGTATATGCTTTAAGGCTTACACCTTCTGCGGTTCCCGTCATTTTTTCGATTTTACCGCCGGTGACATTCAGATAAACACTTGAGCCTAAATTTCTCATATTAAATCCGCTTACCGTACCGGTGCCGGTGTAGTTGTTGCTCATTTTTACCGTACCGCCGAGAATATCAACGGCAGAACCTACCCAGGCTATTTGGGGAGCGTTGCCCGATGTTCTTGTTGATACCAAATCCCATACGCCGGTCTGTTCGGCAGAGGAATCTTTAAGTGTAAAATGAGTGCCGGTACCGATAGATACAACAGTCATCATCATGGTTTCGACCGTAAGAGTCTTGCCGTTCAGGTCAAGTACCACTGCCGGTGCATCATTCGATATTGTGAATGAATCTGTTTCAATATCATTATCAAGGACTATTTCGCCGCCGGCTGTAAGAGCTGCGGTCAATTCCGCTTTTGTCTTTACATGTGTTTTTCCGTCATCGGGGGAGGGAACTCCTTTGATTCTTATAATAACAACACCGCTTCCGCCGGCAGCACCGCCTTTATATCTGCCGCCGCCGCCACCGCCGCTGCCTGTGTTCGCTTTACCGGGAGTAGGTGTGGCAGAATCGTCATTTTTAGCACCGCCGCCGTTTCCGCCGATACCGCTTCCGCCGATACCGCCTGAATAAGAGGTGTTTGTAGTTCCGCCGCCACCGCCGGCTGCGTACCATTTTTCTTCACCTGTAATGTCACATTTAACTCCTTCACCGCCTGCACCGCATGCAGTATCAGCAGCATCTCCGCCGTTTGCTCCGGCTCCGCCGCCACCGCCGGCATTGCGTTTTGTGGCATATCCTCCGGCATTGCCTTTTCCTTCTGTGCCTTCACCGCCTGTATAAATGGTGCTGCTTTTATATGAACCTCCGCCACCGGATGCACCGTCGGAACCGACGGATTCTCCGCCGCCTCCGCCACCGCCTACTGCATCAACAAGAACAGTATCACCAAATTTGATGGTACTGTCGCCGCCGTTTTTACCCGCCGCCGAACTTGTGGAAGTGCCGAGCGGCGAACCGCCTTCACCGACACCGATATCATATCTTCCGGCAGTGAGTGTGATATTTTCTTTCATGACAACTTCACCGGCTCCGCCGCCGCCACCACCGGAATGACCGGTATAACTGCTGCTTCTGACTGTGCCGCCGGCACCGCCTCCGCCGACAACGAGAATGTCCGCTGTAACATCTTCGCTCAGAGTAAGTAAGGAGGTGTTTTCGGTGTATTCCAAAATCAAATCTGTGTCATTTATCTCCATACCGTCATAATACGAACCGTAATCGAAATTCGGTTTCAGAACGGTATACCTTGCATTTCCGGCATCAACGGCAACACCCTTAAAGGTGAATGTTATTGCAGATACCGGCAAAGCCGTTAAGGGAAACATTCCGCTCACCATAACTGCACTGAGTATGAAGCTTAACACTTTCCTTTTCAAACTTATTTCCTCCTTTAATATGTAACATCAACGGGATTACATATATATTATATCACATATCTTCCGCTCTGCAATAGTTTATTTCGAGATAAAAGTTCCAAAATACTTTTAATAAAGATATTGAAAAACGGTAACAATGTGTGGTATAATCACAAAAAGATTTTGTCCGCAGGAGAAAGATATGAAAAAACAGATATTGGGTTTTGCATCTGTAATATTATGTTGTGCCGTTTTGTGCACGGTTTTCGGTGCAGTTCCGGGTAAAAAAACGGTTGCATCGGCAAAAAACAGCACGTTTGCCGCAGGTGAAACAGCAGGAAAAACAAATGCATTGGGCGGTGTTGCGGAGGTTGTCTCCGGAATAAACAGCGTAGGTGACGGCGGAATTATTAACGGAATAATCGGCGAGATTATCGGCGATGAAGATGT
Organism: Acutalibacteraceae bacterium; assembly: GCA_045641485.1. Lineage (GTDB taxonomy): Bacteria > Bacillota > Clostridia > Oscillospirales > Acutalibacteraceae > DTU089. The sequence continues at coordinate 4,585 of JAZUHA010000311.1, read as the reverse complement.
TTCTGCCGGAATAGGCGGTTTTATAGGCGGCGTTGCGGAGGATTTGTCCGGTATTGTTTCGGGTTTCGGAAACAGAAATAAAACTTCAAATACCGCTACTACTGCCGGATATTACGAGATAGAAACAATTACTCCCGTTGTAACCGAGGAAAAAACAACGCTTCAAGCCGAAGATACCGCTTCGGCGGAAACGGAGACGACGGCTGTCAGCACTACATACGGTCTTACCGTTGAAGACGGTGCAACAGAAGTACCGTACGAAAAGCCGACACTTCCCGTTTCTTCGGTAGCGAACGACGGCGTAAGGTGGATGCAGTGGATTTTTATTTATACCGATTACGGTCTTCGTTCAGACGGAATTACGGGCGTGCTTGACGATGATACGGTTTCCTGCATAAAAAGATTACAACAGGAAAGCGGTCTTAAAGTTGACGGTGAACTTACCGAAGAAACAATAAACGAAATAGAAAATCTTTATCTTGAAAAGAAACTGCAGGGTAATGCGGAACAGACCTCTGTTCCGAGTGAAGTAACGGAAGCGGTTACGGAACCGCAGAATGCGGAAAAAAGCACCTTGAATACGGTAATTATCGTTGTATTAGCCATAGGTGTCTGGACTCTTATTCTCGGTGCAGTTCTTGCCGTAGTTTTAATAAGAAAGAAAAAACTCCAGAATGACGGTAAAAAGTCCGATAAAAAATCAGAAGTAACTGCCGAAAAGAAAGACGAAAAAGAAGCAAAAGCCGAGAAAAAAAGCAACGGCGGAGTAGAAAGTCTTTCCGATTTGTTCCAAGAGGCAGAAGAAAAATCAAAAAAGAAAAAATAAAATCCGGGAGGAATTTTTATGGATAAATATTTAATTATTAACGCAGACGACTTCGGAATGTGCCACAGTGCGAATGCCGCTGTGTTTGACCTTTTGGAAAAAGGTTGTATTACATCTTCTACCATTATGACACCTTGCTGCTGGGCAAAGGAAGCCGGTAAATGGGCTGCCGCTCACCCGGAATTTGCAATAGGTGTTCACCTTACATTTACAAGTGAATGGGGCAACTACAGATGGGGTCCCGTTAATTCAAAAGATACGGATTCGCTTCGTGATGAAGAGGGTTTTATGTATCACGAATCCGACCAATTTGAAAAGGGCTGTGACCTTAAAGAAGTTGAGGGTGAAATCCGTGCGCAGATAGAACGCTTCCGTTCTTTCGGCTGTGAGCCGTCTCATCTTGATAACCACATGGGTTCTCTTTACGGCATAGAAACAGGCAGATTTGAACTTCTTGAACTTATTTTCAAACTTGCCGCAGAATACAAACTTCCTTTCCGTTTTCCCGGTACATTTATTCCGGAGATGATGGAAAACGATACGCTTGATATTAAAGTTGATGTTGAGACCGTTAAAGGTTTGTACGGCAAAATTACCGCATTTGCAAAAGATGCCGGCGTTGCCGTTCCCGATTTTCTTATTCCCGGTGACTGGAACGGTCCGCAAAACGACAGTTACGAAAACTTTAAAGAGTATATTTACGAACTTTACAAGCATTTCCCGGAGGGTGTTACCGAAACATATATTCACCCGGCATTTGCGACAGACGAACTTAAGAATATAGCCGGAAGCTGGGAACGCAGAAATTGGGAATACCGTCTTTTCAGCGACCCGCAGACTATGCAACATATTAAGGCTTGCGGACTTAAACTTATTAACTACCGTGATCTTGCAAAGATGAAAGCATAATTTGTATTTTTGATATTTAATGTGGCTGTCACATTTAGCGTTTTTTCTAAATGCGACAGCCGTGTTTTTAATAAAAACCGTATTTTGTTAAAAAGAAAGAGTTTTGATATGACAAAGGATTTGACGGTAGGTGAGCCGTCTTCTGTATTAAGAAAATTTTGTCTTCCGCTTTTCGGAAGTGTGATTTTTCAACAACTTTACAATATTGCAGACAGTTTTGTTGCGGGTAAATTCGTGGGTGAAAGTGCACTTGCCGCTGTAGGAAACAGTTATGAAATAACCCTTATTTTTCTTGCGTTTTCTTTCGGGTGTAACATAGGCTGTTCCGTTATTGTTTCACAACTTTTCGGCGCAGGAAAAATGCGTGAACTTAAAACAGCGGTTTATACAACGCTTATTTCGGGCGGCGTTTTGTGCTTTATTCTTATGGCATCGGGGCTTATTTTCGGCAAAAACTTGCTTTTACTTATGAATACGCCCGAAGATATTATGTTTGAATCGTACCTGTATCTTAAAATTTACATATACGGTTTACCGTTTGTGATTTTCTATAATGTTGCAAACGGAATATTTTCCGCATTAGGTGATTCAAAAACTCCGTTTGTATTTTTAATGTGTTCATCGGTTGCGAATATAGGTGCGGATATACTTTTTACAACGGTATTTTCTTCTGTATTTACTCACGGTGTAGACGGCGTTGCCTGGGCTACTTTTTTGTGCCAGGGAATAAGTTGTATTCTTGCGCTTATTGTTGTATTTAAGAGATTAAATGAAATAAAGACCGAAAAGCCCGATATTTTCTCACGAAAACTTCTTTTGAAAATTGCCGCTATTGCCATACCGAGTACGTTACAGCAAAGTTTTATTTCAGTAGGAAACATCGTAATTCAGGGCGTTATAAATGTTTTCGGTACGGGTGTTATTGCAGGTTATGCCGCTTCGGTAAAATTAAACAATCTTGTTATAACATCGTTTACCACTATAGGTAACGGAATATCTAATTTTACCGCACAGAATATCGGTGCAAAAAAATATAAAAGGATAAGCGACGGTCACACGGCAGGTGTAAAATTTGTGTGGGCAATAGCCGTTCCCATTGCCGTACTGTATTTCTTTTTCGGTAAATATCTTGTTTTATTCTTCCTTAATACTCCGGGGGAAGACGCACTTAAAACGGGTGTGACTTTTCTTAAAATAGTTTCTCCGCTGTATTTTGTTGCTGCACTTAAACTCGTTTCCGACGGCGTTTTAAGGGGTGCCGGAAAAATGAAAAAGTTTATGATTGCCACATTTACCGACTTGCTTTTGCGTGTGGTTCTTGCCGAAATTCTTTCAAAAACCTCACTCGGCTCCGTCGGTATATGGATTTCATGGCCGATAGGCTGGATAGTCGGAACGGCTATTTCATTTGCTTTTTATAAAGGTGTTTACAGGAGGTTTGAAAAGTAGCCTGTATTTGAAACCGAAGCCGTGTTACTTATTTTCAAGCAGATATTCAACCGTTCTGACTGAAAAATTCCCCGAAAAATCGTTATGGAATATATGTGATTTTTCGTGTTCAAGGCTTTTCTTTTGTGCTTCCGCCGGAAGTTGTTCATTTAAATATATATTAAAGTCGCCGTTTGCATCGGGTATTGTAAATGCCTTAACAGCAAGCGGCATTTTTATTGTCCTTATATGAATTGTATCCAATTTCTTCCTCCCGATTTAATCAGAATCGTCTTCATCAATAACGGCTTTAAACATCACAAGAAATTGTTCAAGCTGTTCGGGTGTTGCTTTTTTAGACATATCAAAAAGAAGTTTCCTTTTTTCAAAAAGTTCGTCTTTTATTGCATCTATTTCATCGTCACTGTCAAAATAACCGAGTGAAACACCGAAATAGTTTGCAACTTTATTAAGTGTCGGAGTGGAAAGCGTTTTTGTTCTTCCGCTCTTTAAATCCGAGATTACGCTCCTTTGTATACCTGTCTCACGGCAGAGCACAGAGGGGCGTATTCCCTTTTCATTACAAAGTTCAAGTATTTTTTCATACATAGTCACCGAAAACAGCTTCTTTCTTTGTGCACATTTCACGAAAATACGGAAAACCGAACAAAAGTTCGCTAAATGGGTTGATGAGTTCGGAATTCCGTAATATAATGCAGGTGTTGTACGGAACGCCGTACAAATTGTGATATAAATATATATCATTTTTACTCTGTTGTCAATACCGAAAACGGTACTTTGCATCGGGTACGAAAAATTTTTTATCGGGAGGCTTTTATGAGCGACAAAAAAGATACATTGATAGAATGTCCGTTTTTTATTAAACATAACGAACGCTGTGTTATGTGTGAGGGTACTATAAAAAACACGGTTTGTGTTCAGAAATTTAAAACGGAAAGTGAAAAAAGAAAGTATGAAAAAACAGTTTGCGGTGTTTTCGGCGGCAGAAACTGTCCTCACTACAGAACGGTGAGTGTACTTTACGAAAGGGATTACAGATAATGGAAAAAACAAAAGACGAAAAAATAAAAAAAGTTTCGTCTGCCGCAAAAAATATGAGCGCTCTTGTTGATGATATAGCCAAAAAAGCACGTCATAATTTCAAAGAAAAAGGCACACCCGATGTAGATGCCAAATTTTTAAAAGACAGCGTCGGTGCGCTTAAGGAACTTTTTGATTTGTTAGGCGAATACGGTGAAAGTGACACAAAGACAGACGGCGTTGTTATCCGCATAGAAAAAGATGCACAGGAGTGGGGCGGTTGAAAGAACTTATTCTCGGTGAGCCGAATAATAAGCAAAAACTGTTTTTTGAAAGCCGAAAGCGGTTTATAGGCTACGGCGGAGCAAGAGGCGGCGGTAA
>JAZUHA010000310.1:0-2697 GCA_045641485.1 Acutalibacteraceae bacterium | reverse complement strand
AATCGGAAGATGTATATTACTGCGTAAAATACAGTGATAAGTACTACTACGGCAAAGTAACAATAGTGCCGTCAAGCAGTGTATACTTTGAGGAAAATATCTTATCATTTGAAACAACAGACTCAAGCAACACATTGACTGCTGATGAAAAGTGGCAGGAGGTAACCGGCGATACAAGCGGAAATTACTCAAACGGCGATTATCAGTGGTGTACCGTTAATTCAAAAACAAGCGGTAAAAATACCGTTAAGTTCTCATTCACCGGTACGGGATTTGATATATATTCCGTAGCAAGTTGTGAAGCGGGATATTTCTCGGTAAAAGTTGAAAGAGTTGAGGGCGATAATAAAACACAGTTGTTCAATATGGCTGTAAACGCATATTCGGGATTTGAATACGGTCAACTTTTTGAAAAAGACGGCGCATTAAGTCTTGACAGCAACGGAACAGCGTTATACAAAGTTTCTTCGGAAAATGCCGCAAAATGCAAAGGTTATTGGTTAGCCGACGGAAGCAAAGCCGCAACTGCGGATGCGATAGCAAAAGCAGGATTAAGTACTACAGGTCTTGTACAGGCGGAAGGCTGGGTAGCAACGGTAACCAATGATTCAGAAGAAGCAGACGGACTTTACCAGGCACCCGTATTGACAACAAGACTTCTTGACGAGTCTGTTCGGAATACACTCACATACGGCACATACGAGGTAACAATTACACCTAAATATTCATCATTCCAGGATATGAATAAGAACGGTTACTACAACTTCAGAATAGACGGCATAAGGATATATGATCCCGTAAACAAGGTTAACGGAAGTACAACCGATGTAGCGATTAAAACATCTTACGAAGCCGCAACAGAAGACTTTGCCGTATATACACCGGTAGTAACATTGGCACAAAAAGTTGATGACAAGGATGACAGTCAGGAAATTCAGGAAGGTCAACTCAGTACGAATAAGTACAGAACTCGGGAACTTGACCTGACCTCTACGGAAACATTGATTGTACCCGGAAAATCAGTAACATTTGATATAAGTACTATAGGAAATCCGGAAAAAATTGAACTCGGCTGCCGTATAGCAAAGACATATACCGGTTGTGCTACAACCGGCGACCCTGACCGTATTCCGAAAGTAGATGCGCAAATCATCAGAGGAGAATCTCAAGTAGGAACTTTGACGATTACAGGCAAAACCGAAACATACAGATCGCTAAAAACATATGGCAATACAATAACAATAAAGAATCCGGAAGGCAGTAATGCGGTAATAGCACTTTCAAATGTAAAGACAGCCGGAGGTGATATGCCGTCTGAAGTTACGGCGTTGGCAACAACGGGAGGCACGGCAGGTATAGGCGGTAAAGGCGCTTCTGTAATGAACAGAAAAGCACCGGCAAATACTGTTGAAATAAATGAAGTTAATGTTCCCGAAACATCAAAAACAAACAAAACTTTAAGTCTTTCAATATTACAGCCGATACTTGATATGTTCAATCAGTTCTTTAAAATTGTAAATACCGTAATGTCTCCGGTATTTTAAGTAAAATTCATTAGTAAATCGCTTCGTTCCCGTGTTTTCGGAACGAAGCGATTTATCATTATTTTGATTGACTTTTATTAAATATGTGGTATAATGTGAATAAAAAGTGAAAGGGTGTTTTATATGGATAAGACGCTTGTTATTTTGGCGGCAGGTATGGGAAGTCGCTACGGCGGTATGAAACAGATTGATCCCGTAGGCCCCGATAATTCGATAATTATAGAATATTCAATATATGATGCTGTTGTAAAAGCAGGTTTCAATAAAGTTGTATTTATAATAAAAGAAGAAAATCTTGAGATTTTCAAAGAAGTTGTCGGTGATAAAATTTCAAAATTCGTTAAGGTTGAATATGTTTTCCAAAGTCTTGATAATATTCCCGAGGGCTTTACGGTTCCCGAAGGCCGTATAAAACCGTGGGGTACGGCTCATGCAATTCTTTGCTGTAAGGGTACCGTCAAAGAGCCGTTTATAGTTATAAATGCCGATGATTTTTACGGCAGAAGTGCTTTTACTTCCGTTTCCGAATGGATAGAAACAAAAGATTTTTCCGAAAGACCGTATAGTTGCTGTATGGCGGGATATTATCTTAAGAATACTCTTACCGAAAACGGCTCGGTTTCACGCGGTATTTGTGAAATTGTCGACGGAAAACTTGTTGATATCATCGAAAGAACGGATATTAAGCGAATAGACGGCGATATGTGTTACGGTGACGGCGATAATAATTGGGTAAAAGTCGGCGAAGATACCGTTTGCTCTATGAATTGCTGGTGCTTCCCGGCAGAATTTATAGATGAACTTTACGATTTCTTTGTTGAGTTCTTAAAAAATGAAGTTCCCTTAAATCCGCTTAAATCCGAATGTTATCTTCCTTTTGCGGTTCGTAAAATGCTTGAAACAAAAAAATGCACCGTTGATGTACTTAAAACAACCGATAAATGGGTCGGTGTTACTTATGCCGAAGATAAACCCGGCGTTGTAAAAGCCATTGCGGAACTCGTAAATAACGGCATTTATCCCGAAAATCTCTGGAAATAGTTTTCAGTTTTCAGATTTCAGTTTTCAGTGCAGATAACAGGCAGTTTATTCTACGATATTTACCCTTTTTTCAGAGTGGAGTGTGGAGAGTGAAGAGTGGAGTTTCGGGGCA
>JAZUHA010000309.1:0-3242 GCA_045641485.1 Acutalibacteraceae bacterium | reverse complement strand
ATTATGAAAAAAATCAATTTTTCTAATAAGAAAGCCGTAAAAGCATTGGTTGTTGTTGTGGCTATGTGTATCCTTGTCGGTACTCTTATCACCAATTCTTTAAGGCTTTTATCAATAGCACAGTACAGAAACCGTGTGGCTGTTTCACAAAGTCAGCAGTCTCAAAAAACTCCGTCAAGCGGTAACAATTCGAGTCAGAGTAATGCAAATTCAAATGTTGAACCTGCTCCCGTTGACCCTGTTGTTCCCGAAACTCAGGCTCCTGCCGATGAAACTACTACGGAAGCTGCCGGCGGTGTAACAAGCGGTGCCGTTCCCGAAACTCAGGCTCCGTCTACGGAAGTTCCGACGACGGAAACTCCCGCAAAACCCGCACCTACTGAAAAACCGACCGAACAGGAAACCCCCATAGAAACACCGACTGAAGAGCAGACAACAAAACCGACTACTACAGAACCTTCCACCGATTCTGCCGCAGTTAAAAAAGAAAAGAAGAACATACTTAAAAAATATATTTCCGTTGTTAATTCCGCAAATACTATTAAAGCAGGTTTCACAAAATCACGGTACAGAGCCTGCAATAACAAGAGTGCTCTTGCTTATGTTTCTTTGTTCAGACTCGAAAGAACATATCCCGATTACTTTATTTCAGAGGGCAGTCCCAAGGTAACAGCGGTTGCTTTCGGAGGCGAGCGTACGGAATTTTGTATACCGAATAAATCTTACGCCTGCCTTGCTTCTTATGAAAAAGCATCCGATATTCTTCTTGATGCAAAAGAACAGAAAAATGATGACGGTACCGTAACACTTACACTTGTTCTTCGTGATGAAGTTAATCCAAAAGTATCAAAACCGAGTGCAAAGAAACCCGCAAGTAATACTTCTGCTTTCTTTGATATTATAGGTACAGACGATATCGGCGCTATGATAAAAGGCTCTAATATCACCGGAAGTTACGATAAACTTGACGTTACATATTCCGGTTGCACAATAGAACTCACATATACACCTGCAACAGGCAGAATTTCTTCACTAACTCAAACAGTTAAATATACTGCTTCCGCAGGAAAAAATCTTGCCTCTCTCGAATTGCCGACAAGTTTCAGTGTAACCGATGTTTCAACTTATAATGATTTTGTTTATACAATTCTTTGATTGCTTTTTAATATAAAACAGAAGGCGGTTTTGAATGGATTAACTGTTCAAAACCGTCTTTTCATTTTCCATGATTAAATTATAAATGTTTTATCTGTGCTTTTCGGTTTCCGAAACGGCGAGTTTATCGCATCTTTCGTTTTCCGGGTGATTATTGTGACCTTTTACCCAAACGAATTCAACTTTATGCGTTTTTAAGAGCGGTAAAAGTTTTTCCCATAAATCTATATTCAATGCAGGTTTTTTATCGGACTTTTTCCAGCCGTTTTTTTGCCAAGAATAAACCCAGCCGTTGTTTATTGATTCGCAAACATATTTAGAGTCTGTAACAAGTCTCACTTCACATGGTATTTTTAATGCACCGAGCGATTCTATAACGGCGGTTAGTTCCATTCTGTTGTTTGTTGTGTCATTCGCTCCGCCGCTTAATTCTTTTTCTTTTCCGTTATATCTGAGAACGGCACCCCAACCGCCGGGACCGGGATTACCGGAGCAGGAACCGTCTGTAAAAATTTCTACCGATTTCAAAGTATCATCCTTTAACATTTTTATATAATGATTATATCACACTTTTTGAATTAAAAAAGATAAATATTGAAATTTGTGTAAATTTAAAATTGCAGGTAATAATTTAATTAACTGTAATTTAAAGGTGTGGAGTAATTGTATATTTATATTTTTGTGAACTCAAAAGAAACTTACGGTCCTGACAATAATCTTGAAATTTTTGATTCACTCGTTTCGGGCAGACCGCTTATATATTATGTTCTTGATTCCGTAATCGGTCTGAAACCCGAAAAAATCGTTTTTCTATCATATAAAAATATAAATTTTCTTCAATCTTGTTTTCCCGACAGTAAATATTCGGGAACGGAAGTTGAATTTATTTGTAACGAAACAATAACTTTTGATGTTTTTTCCGAAAAGAACGATATAATAATATTTGATGTAAATACGGTTTTCGATTTCTATATGAAAAATACGGAAGAAATTTCAAAAATTACTTCATTTTGCAGTTATTCAAGTGATATTTTATCAGCCGAAAATATAAATATCGATTTTGACGGTACTGTGTTAAACTATAATAATTCTTTTGAAGCAAAAAATAAGAGATATGTGTATTTTACGGGTGTTCTTTATTTTCCTGCCGGTGAATTTTCTTTCCTGAAATATGAAAAAGAATGTTTTTCGGTTGACGATATTTTTAATTTTTTGATTTCAAAAAATGTTGAAATTAAAGCGGAAATATGTGACGGATATTATAAAAAAATAAATAATTTTGATGATCTTCTTCTTTTTCAAACTGATGTGCTTAACGGAATATATAAAACATATCATTATGATGAGGGCTTGTATCTTGAGGACAGTGTTTCGGGAAATGATTACCTTCTTATACCGCCTGTTTATATCGGAAAATATGTGCAGATAGAAAAGGGCAGCGTTATAGGACCGTGCGTTGCGGTAAACAGCGGTACACTTATTTCCTCGAATACTAAAATTAAAAACAGTATGCTTTTAAATAATGTTTATGTTTCTTCTTTTTGCGATATAAACGGGGCGGTTTTGTGTGAGGGCGTTTCCGTAAAAATGGGGGCGAAAATCCAAAAAGGAGCGGTAATATGTAAAAATGCAATTATTCCCGAGAAAACGACAGTTCCCGAAAAGGAATATATAAGGAAAAATAATTTGATTTCTTTTACAGAAAATGAAGAAGATAAAGATGATAATGCGCAATATGAATTTTCGGAAATGTTTTCGCCGGTAAATATTTCAAAGTTCGGTTGTGCGCTTGCAACTTATAATGAAAATCAAAAAATAGGAATAGCGGCAGACGGCGAAGTTAATTCGGAAGCATTAAAATACGGTCTTGTGTGCGGACTTATTTCCTGCGGTGCAAAGGTGTATGATTTCGGAAAAGCGTTTTTTTCACAAATTTCTTATTTTACCGATTTTTTCGATTTAAAAACCTGTGTTTATATTTCGGGCGGTGAAGACGGAACTTCGATTGAAATTTGTAAAAACGATAAAACAGAATTTTCGGTTTATGATTATAAAGCAATAAATGACATTATCAGATCGAAAAATAT